>DASYSW010000211.1:0-6528 GCA_036002905.1 Chitinophagaceae bacterium | reverse complement strand
AGAAAGCTATACTTCTTTACTAAAATGGGGCCTGTCACATAAACGTTGGGTATTGATCATCACGATCGGCCTGATGGTTGGATCATTTTCTTTGGTTGGTGCAGGATTTATCGGAAATGAATTTGTGAACATGGGCGACCGCGGAGAATTGGTTGTAAATGTAGAATTACCCAAGGATGCAAATATTCAGCAGACTAATTTAAAAACACAGGAAGTCGAACAGTATATCTTATCCAAACATGGTGTTGTGAATGTGTTTTCGTCAATGGGCAAAAGTGACAACCAGTTTGCCCAGCAAGGTGAGCGCCACAAATCCGAGATCAGTATTAAACTGGTTGATAAAAGCCAGCGTCCTTTCAGCACAGAGCAATTTGCAGGAACACTTAAAAAAGAATTGGAACAAAGAATTGAAGGCGCAAAGATCACAACGAGCCAGGTGGATATTATGGGTAGTACCAGTGAAGCCCCGATACAACTTGTTCTGAATGGAAACAATGTGGATGAATTGCTCGGCTACGCAGATACCATTCTTGCAAAAATGAAAACGGTTCCGGGCACTTCTGATCAAAAAGTATCCATCGAAAACAATAAACCTGAAGTAAGCGTAAAGATCGACAAAGAAAAAATGGCGGCCCTGGGTCTCCGGATGGACCAGGTTGGAAATGTGATCAACCTTGCTTTCAGTGGCAACAGTGATACAAAGCTCACCGATGGTCAGTATGACTATGACATTACCGTTAAGTTGGATGCTTTCGACAGGCAATCAAGCGATGAATTAAAGCAGTTATCCTTTGTAAATGCATCGGGGCAGAACATAAGACTCGATCAGTTTGCAAAAATTGAAAGAACGATCGGTCCGGCAAAATTGGAACGCAAAGACAGGATCAGTTCTGTCACGGTATCCTGCGAAGTTGTCGGACGCCCGCAGGGAACAGTAGGCGAAGAAATAAAAACCCTTGTTGACAAAGATCCGCTGCCGGCAGGAATGACTATTTCGTACGAAGGAAATATGAAGCAACAGTCAGAAGCTTTTGGAAGCCTTGGTATGGCATTGATCGCATCTATTATTTTCGTCTACCTGATCATGGTTGCCCTGTACAATTCTTACATCTATCCTTTCGTGGTTTTGTTCTCAATTCCGGTTGCAATGGTGGGTGCGTTGCTCGCTTTAGCATTGAATCTTCAATCGCTGAACATTTTCTCGTTGCTCGGTATTATCATGTTGATCGGGCTGGTCGCAAAGAATGCGATCCTGCTTGTTGACTATACCAATCATTTGAAAGAAAGCGGAAAAGAAACGATCGAAGCGTTGATCGAATCAGGTCGCACAAGATTACGTCCGATTCTGATGACGACAATTGCGATGGTGATCGGTATGTTGCCGTTGGCCCTTGCAAGCGGTGCCGGTGCGGAATGGAAAAATGGCATGGCCTGGGCGTTGATCGGAGGACTAACGAGTTCAATGCTGTTGACTCTTGTTGTCGTACCGGTAGTCTATGTTATCATCGACAGGATCAAAAATTGGTTCGGCAGAAAGAAACCGAAAAGCGTTGCTGAAGTAAAACTTTTACCTGCGCCGTTAAGCGTTTAATAATTCAAATTCAATTCAAACACAGCAGGTGGCCACGCTGCCTGCTGTTAAAAAGAAGATAAATGATTAAGAAAAATAACATTACGACGGGAGGCTTAACGATCATGGCTTCCATTGGTTTTTTCTTCAGTTGGTTTTTGATGCCTGATCCCGGAACAACAGATACAATTCACATCCTTTCGATAGTAAAGCAGTCAAGAACAGGGGTCATGGCATCGATAATCGTACAGATCGCTACCTCCGTCTTATATCTTGTTGCATTATTTTTATTAGCACAAAACGGCATTCAGCGAAAAAGAACGACAATCGTGGGTATTATTTTACTGGCTGTTGGCCTGTTAGGCTTATGCTCTGATGCCTTCTTTCATTTGCTTGCGTATTTCATGACTGATAATTCCGTGACCATTCAGCAGGATGTTGTTAGAGTGATGGACTTTATGCAAACGACAGGAGTTGCCTTTTTACTTCCGATACTTTTACCATTTTTCATAGGCAGTCTTGTCCTGGCAATTGGCCTGAACAAACAACTACTGATAACCCGCACTTCGATGTCAATTATTATTGTTTCATTTTCGATTGGCATCTTAAGCGCGTTCGCTAAGAAGACTGAGATCTTCGAGCCTGCTCCCATGATCGTTACGCTCGGTCTCTTTGCATTAGGACAGGCATTCATCGGCCTCGATCTGATCAAAGGTTCTTATAAAGCAAAAAATGCGATCCTGGCTTATCAATATCAAAACTGATCAAACAAATCCAGTAACAAAACAGCTAATGAACACGAAGAAGATCATATCAGGGTTTCAGAAATTATCTGAATCTCTCTTTTTCAGCAATTACTTCTACGGCATCTGTGCAGTTGGGCTTTCAGTAGAGGCCTGCTTGCAGCAACGCATTCGAATAAATAGTTTCTCGTACTTCGTTATGGTCTTTTTTATCACCGTGCTTTACTATTCGTACCCATATATCCGGAAAACTTTGGTCCAAACAAATAATCCAAGAACAAACTGGTACACGCGATACTATGACATGATGCGCTGGAATCAAATCATAATTACCATCATCCTGGCAGTTTTGTTTTTCATGTTTTGCGTGCAGTTTGGAAAACCGCTATTGAATACAGCGGCTGCTCATTGGCCATTGATTTTTGTTTTTCCTGTTGTGGCTTGCCTGTACTATGGTGCGAACTTCCTATGCAAAAAATATAGCCTCAGAAAGATCGGCTGGTTGAAACCTTTTGTTATTGGATTTGCCTGGGCAGGACTTGTTACCGTTTACCCGGCTTTCTTTTACAATATAACCAACCGGGTAGGTTATCAGTTTAGCTGGGTGGGGACACTATTGTTCACTAAAAACTTCATGTTTATTTCGGTTCTGTGTATCATGTTTGATATCAAGGATTACACGGTGGATTATGTTGCACGACTCAAAACCTTTGTGGTAAACCTGGGATTACACAGAACCATTTTTTATATCGTGTTGCCTTTGTCGGCCGCTGGTCTCGCATCCTTTGTCCTTTATGCCGCAACTCACCAATTCAACCCGGTGAAACTTCTTTTGAACGTCATACCCTTCTTATTATTGATCGCCGTCGCCTGGTCTTTAAGAAAGCGCCGTTCCCTCCTCTATTACCTCTGCATTGTCGATGGACTCATGCTTGCAAAAGCAGTTTTTGGATGTCTCGCCATGAAATATTTCTAGATACAGCAGACAACCGTTAGTCCCCGGCTCAAACAAGAGCTTGAGCCAGCCCTGTAACGCTTATTTCATAATCATAAAAAAGAAATTGTATGAAAAGAAATTATATGACCTATTATGTCCTGAAGGCCTGCTTATCCCATAAAAGGACTCCGGCAAAGGACATTTACTCTCAGTTGGCCGAAACAATCGCGGACCGGAAAAGGATTTTACTCGAGTATCAAAATCGATTTCAATTCAAGTCTCGCAGGGTAGAAAGCGACATCCATCGTCAGCTTGCGGAAACCCTCGCTGAAAGGAAAAGAGTATTTGAGCGTTTGCACCGGGTACTGTTTGCCCAAAAGAACGATCGATTGATCATCCCCAGTCAAAAGGCAGCATGAATCTTCTAAAGACAAACAAATGTTTGGAGAAAAAAGATGTGGTGATTTTCAACGCGTTGACAAGTTCGAACAAACGAATGAAAGATCCGAACCACTACTTCCCCGCCGAACAAGTTCGGATTAGGGAATCTGAACAGAACGGGCATTTTGAAGGTCCATTTTTGTGTTGCGATCGAAATTTTAAAAAGCTGGTCGCCAAAAACAAAAAACAAAATCAACTAATCTTTTAAAACAAATTTTTATGGAAAAGAAAACCATCACGATCACGGCCTCAGCAGCTATAATCAACACGATCACCCTGATCCTGGCTCCTGCCAGCACTCAGCGAATCCTGTGTGAAAGCTTTTACCTGGGTGCTCTCAAGCAAACGGTCACCCTTTGGCTTTCATGATCTCCAAAAACATCTTTAAATAAAAAAAACCAAAAAAATGAGAAAGATAATAGTAGCCGTAATAATGACCATCTCTATTACCAGCGCGTTTGCAGCCAACGAAGAAATTAGTCCAGCCGTAGAAACTGCATTTAAAGCAAAGTTTCCCGGGGCATCGGCAGTAGAATGGACAAAAGGTTCCACCTACTACAAGGCAAGTTTCACGAATAATGGTAAAGTCATGTTTGCCTTTTACAGTGAAAAGGCTGAACTGTTAGGACTAATGAAATATGTCAGGTCAACTCAACTTCCTCCTGATCTGCAAAGCAAATTAAAGCCCTACTTCAAACACTACTGGATCACTGACCTTTTCGAAATGTCGAACCGCAGCAGCGTCGGATACTATGTCACATTCCGGAATGCCGACAACGAGATCGTCCTGGAGTCCTGTGATGGTAGCGACTGGAAATTATTAACCGTTAAAACAGGTGAGTAAAAATCAAAAAAAATAAAAAGAGGTAAAATGAAAAAATTAATAGCAATCGTTTTCGCCGGAGCTTTCTTAACGCCATTCTCCCGCGCCCAGGTAAATCAGCATAGCGACACGAGCGGGAGCAATGTAAGGGTGGCCGCGAACACTCAATACAATAAAGCAGGAAAATTTAAACGGATCATGTTCGGCGAGCATTACAGAAAGGAATGGACAACACCGGTAGACATTCAGATCCTTGATTTGAGCTCATTCGCTGGCGGCCTTACCCCGATCAAAATGGGGGGCGGCTTACAAACAAAATCACTGCGGCTCCAGGGTGCTGACGGAAAAGAATACGTGCTCCGTTCTGTAAATAAAGATCCTTCGAAGGCGATTGCCCCCGAGCTCCGAGGAACATTTGCTGAAGATGTTGTCCAGGACCAGATATCCTCAGCTAATCCTTATGCACCTATGGTGGTAGCATCAATAGAAGAAGCAGCAGGGATCTTTCATAGCACCCCGCGAATGGTATATGTTGAAAAATCTGACCGCTTAGGTGAATTCAAAAAAATATTTGGAGAAACCATTTGCCTCTTAGAGGAGCGTCCTTCGGACGACGAAGAAGGCAACCCTGCGTTTGGTAACTCAAAGGACATAGTGAACTCAGAAAAACTTTTTCAAAAGATTTTTTCAAACAGCGATCATATGGTTGACGAAAAGGCATTTTTAAAAGCAAGGCTTTTTGACATGCTGATCGGAGATTGGGACCGCCATGAGGACCAGTGGTTGTGGGCATCCTTCAAAGAAGGCAACAAAACGATCTACAAACCAATTCCAAGAGACAGGGACCAGGCATTCTCAAAAATGGACGGGCTCATTCCGCACTTGGCTACTCAAAAGTGGGCGATCCGCAAAGTCCAGGATTTTGATTACACCATTCATGATATAGTGGGACTAAATGTGAACGGTGGCCATCTTGACAGGAATTTTACAACAAGGCTAACATTAAATGATTGGAAGGAGGTTGCAAAAGAGTTACAAACCGTTTTAACCAACGATGTAATTACAAAGGCTTTCCGTGAAATGCCTGAACCTATATACAATGTATCGGGCAAAACGCTCACATCGAAACTCGAACGCAGGCGCGACGATCTTATAAAATATGCAACCGGCTATTATAATTTCTTATCGCAGCAGGTAACAATTACGGGAACAAAAGACAGGGAAGTATTCGAGGTGGAACGTCTTAGTAATGATTCAACAAAAATTACCGTCTATGAAAAAAATAAAAATGGATCGGATAACACGGAAATCTTCAACAGGGTCTTTGTTCGCTCCGAAACAAAGGAAGTAAGACTCTACGGCCTGGAGGGCAAGGATGTTTTCAATATTCGGGGTGATGTAGAAAAAGGAATTACAATAAGAGTCATTGGTGGAAAGGGACAGGACAGTGTTACAGATGGCTCAATCGTCAGAGAGGCCGGAAAACAGACCAAGGTATATGATGACAAAGACAATGTTTTTAATACCGACAAAGAAAGTCGCTTGCACCTGTCAACAGACACGCTGAAAAATGGATACAACCGCAAGTCCTTTACGCTGGATTGGTTAGCGCCAATGCAGGCTCCCGGTTATAATGTGGACGATGGTTTCTTTATCGGTGTGGGAGTTGTTTATAGAAAACAACAATTTGGAAAATCCCCTTACGGTTATATGCAGGCTCTTGCGGGAAACTATGCATTTGCTACAGGCGCTTACTCGGTATGGTATAAAGGAACCTTCCGGGAATTCATTGGTAAATCAGATTTGCATCTCAGTGCGAGGTATAACTCTCCAACTTATACGATCAATTACTATGGAATGGGAAATGAAACGGTGAATGACGAAAATGCCGCTAAAGACTACTACCACGTCCGGATGAGCAGGTTTGAGCTTTCATCGTCATTATCACGACAACTAGGAAAAGCACATACCATATCGATCGGAGGAGCATTTCAATCGGTGAAATTGGGAGACA
>DASYSW010000210.1:0-10283 GCA_036002905.1 Chitinophagaceae bacterium | reverse complement strand
CGATCATGAAACCTGCTGTATTTCTTACCAATGCGTGGCCTATAGCAGCCAGGCTCCAAAGAAGTAATGACAACGCGTAGCCGATCTTTGTTCCTAATTTGTCGATCAGTCTTCCCACGCCAAACATTGCCAATGCATATGTCAGCTGAAATGCGACAGTGATATTTGCATAGTCTGTTTTGGACCATCCGAATTCAGCATCGAGGTCCGTTTTTAGGAGGCTAATAGCCTGCCTGTCGAGATAGTTGATTGTAGTAGCAAAAAAAACAAGCGCACAAATCGTCCACCTGTATGTGCCCCCAACCCCTGAAGGGGAGCTTTTAAATTTTCCCTTAGGAGAACTTAACTCCACTATGCCTTGCTTTTTATTTTTTGGATCAAATCCAACACTTCCTTTGTATTCTTTTCAATAACGGAATACTCTTTCTGCTCCATTAATTTTTTGCTGATCAATTTGCTTCCCATACCTACCGCGCATACACCGGATTTAAACCATGCTTCGAGATTTTCTTTGGTTGTGTCGACACCACCAGTAGGCATGAATAATAGCTTTGGAAATATTTCTTTGATGCTGCTTACAAATTCAGGGCCCAGCAAATTACCTGGGAAAAGTTTGATAAACGTGATACCTTTATTTTCTGCTTCAATGATCTCGCTGGGAGTCATACAACCCGGGGCATAAAAAATATTTTTTGTGTTCGCAAAGTCGACCACTTCAGGAACAAGGCCAGGACTTACTAAAAAATCAGCGCCGGTATTTACATAACTTTCTGCCTGTTGTAAAGTTTTGATTGTTCCAACACCCAGGAGCATATCCCGCATTTCCTGGTTTTTTACTTCAACTAATTTTTTGAAATTATTTAAGGCAGCTTCTCCCCTGTTGGTGTATTCGACCGCCCGCGTGCCGGCTCTGAAAATTGCTTTTAATACTTCGATGCTCACCGTTTCGTCTGCATTAAAGTACAACGGCAGAATTCCTTGCTGAACAATTCTATCTGATACTAGTTTTTTATCTGGCATGTTCGAAAATTTAATTCTTACTGCTGATTAGCATAACAGACATACAAGAGTGCCCAAAGGGGTCACTTTGTAACGACGCAACAGACGTTCTATCAGGGAACAAACGCTGGTAACATAATCATCAACTAACTACAAAAAAAATCTACTTTAAAGAATTACTGCTCGACCTGGGTCTCCCCTTCGGGGGACAGGGGGATCTATCGCTGTACTCTTCCCGATGCATCGCCCTTCATCACTTCTTTTACATCATTTAATGTTGCATGATTAAGATCGCCGGGAATGGTATGTTTCAATGCCGAGGCGGCTACGCCAAATTCAGCTGCATCTTTCATTGACATTCCCGTCACGAGGCCATAAATAAATCCGCTTGCAAAGGAATCGCCGCTGCCGACACGATCCACGATCCGAACCTCGTACTGACGGGTGTGATAAAAATCCTTCCCATCATACACAAGGGCACTCCACCCGTTATCCGAAGCGCTATGACTTTCTCTCAACGTTGAAGCCACGTACTTAAATCCAAACCTTTCGTTCATTTGCCTGAACATTGTTTTATATCCTTCAACGTTCAATTCACCTTTTGTAACATCTGTACCTTCCGGTTTGAAACCAAGCGCTGTTTCTGCATCTTCTTCATTGCCTATGCAAATGTCAACATATTGACAAAGCCTTGTCATTACTTCTCTTGCTTTCTCTTTGCTCCATAATTTCTTCCTGTAGTTAAGGTCAATACTGGTAGTGATGCCTTTTTCCTTTGCTGTTTTTAAGGCCGCTTCGGCAAGAGCTGCGCATTTATCACTTAGTGCCGGCGTGATACCGGTTGTATGAAACCATGCCGCGCCATCAAAAATCTTATTAAAATCAAAATCGCTGATCTCGGCGCCCGCTATCGAAGCACCAGCCCTGTCATAGATCACCTGGGAAGCCCGCATGGCAGCACCTGTCTCCAAAAAATAAATCCCGAGACGGTCACCACCTCTGGCGATGAATTGTGTATCCACGCCGTAACGGCGTAAATGATTAATAGCAGACTGGCCGATCGCATTGTTGGGAACCTTGGTAATGAATGTTCCATTTAATCCATAATTGCAAAGAGCGGCAGCAACGTTTGCTTCTCCACCTCCATATGTTACATCAAAACTGTCCGCCTGCACAAATCGTTTAAAATCGGGAGTTGATAATCTCAGCATTATTTCTCCCAGTGTTACAATTTTTTTTGACATCCTTTCTATACTTTATAGAATAAAATTAAGCAGTAGCTTTTCTTGTTGTTGCGGGTTGCAACTTTTCTTTCCAGCCAAAATAATTCTGGGCGTTGTAAAAGCAAATATCCTGTATCACCTTGCCTGTCCAATTGATATCACCAGGCAATTCGCCATTTTCAATTTCGTCACCAAACAGGTCACACAATATCCTGCGAAAATATTCATGACGCGGGTACGAAAGAAAACTTCTTGAATCGGTTATCATTCCCACGAAACGGCTCAACAAGCTCATGTTCGACAGGGTATTTAATTGCTCAACCATTCCATCCTTCTGATCCAAAAACCACCAAGCAGAACCCCATTGTATCTTACCCGCCATCGAACCATCGTTGAAATTACCGGTCATCGTTGCAAACAATTCATTATCGGCAGGGTTCAAATTGTAAAGGATCGTTTTTGTTAGCTTATTGTTTTTGTCAAGCCTGTCCAAAAATCTCGCAAGTGCTCTTGCCTGCGTGAAATCCCCAATGGAATCCCATCCTGTGTCTCTTCCAAGGTTCTGCAGCATGCGGGAATTATTATTTCTCAACGCGCCAATATGAAATTGCTGCACCCAGCCTTTTTCCCAATCCCATTCAGCGAATTGAAGCAACATAGCGGATCTGAATTTCCCTTGCTCCGCATGATCGGGTTGTTTTCCGGCACGAACTTTATTAAATATATTGTTGATCTCTGTATTGGTAAAATCAGCAACAGACATTTCCTCCAGTCCGTGATCCGACACAGAGCAACCCATCAAAGCAAAAAAATCGTGACGATTTTTTAAAGCAAATAGAAAATCATCGAGGGATGAAATTTCAATGTCTGTGACTTCTTCCAATTTTTCCAGGTATTTCAAAAATCGTTGAGGCTCGCTCACATCCATTGCATTGTCCGGCCGAAAGGCAGGCAATACCGGTACTTCAAAGCCATCCTCTTTTAATTTCAAATGATGTTCGAGTGAATCCACTGGGTCATCCGTTGTACAAACAAGCTTTACATTCATTTTACCCAACAAATTGCGAACGGACCAGGCCGGAGTTTGCAACTTCGCCGAACATTCTTTGTAGATGTTCTTAGCTGTACCAGGATTTAAAACATCGTATACATCAAAATATCTTTGCAACTCCAAATGTGTCCAGTGATATAGGGGGTTACGCAAAGTATACGGAACAGTCTCTGCCCACTTTTGAAATTTTTCCCAATCACCTTTTGCACCGGTGCAGTACTCTTCTGAAACACCATTCGTTCGCATGGCTCTCCATTTATAATGATCGCCATAAAGCCAGGCTTGAGTTAAGTTTTCAAATTGTACGTCGTCAGCGATTTGCTGTGGAGATAAGTGACAGTGATAATCTATAACGGGCATGTCTTTGGCGTGATCATGGTAAAGACGTTGAGCGGTTGTTGTTTTTAGTAGAAAATTTTCGTCGAGAAATTTTTTCATTTTAAGCCCCCATCCCCTGAAGGGGAGTTTTGTATACTCTGACAAATAGAGTGTACTTCATGTTGAACATCAAATATCCTCTTTAATTTTAAATCTCCAGCATAAACTATCGACCTAAGCTCCCCTTCATGGGGAGAGGGGCTCATAATGAAACGCCACGTTTCCAGGGAATGAAATCATCTTGATTTAGTTGCACTGCCTTTGGAATTATTTCTCCGCTTGCGGCTTTGATGCAGTATTCCAAAATTTCTTCTCCCATCTGCTGAATAGTTTTATCTCCTTCAATGATGGGCCCTGTGTCGATATCTATAATATCTCTCATTCTTTTTGTCAACGCTGAATTTGTGGACACTTTAATAGTAGGACAAACGGGATTGCCTGTTGGAGTTCCAAGGCCGGTTGTAAACAAGATCAGTGTCGCCCCTGACGCAGCCTTACCGGTAGTTGCTTCTACATCATTCCCGGGAGTACAGACAAGGCTTAATCCCGGTTTTGTAGCAGGCTCTGTATAATCAAGCACATCTACAACCGGTGAAGTGCCGCCTTTCTTTGCAGCACCTGCACTCTTTATTGCATCGGTGATCAATCCATCCTTAATATTGCCGGGGGAAGGATTCATATAAAGACCTGATCCGACTTTTATGGCTGCCTCTTCATAACTCCTCATTAAACGGATAAACTTTTTTGCCGTCGCTTCATCAACAGACCGATCAACTAATTCCTGTTCGACTCCACATAATTCAGGGAACTCCGCCAATAAAACTTTTGCACCAAGCGTCACGAGCAAATCCGAGCAATAACCTACGGCAGGATTTGCGGAAATACCGCTGAAGCCATCACTGCCCCCACATTTCACACCCACACACAATTTATCAAGAGCCGCCGGTTTGCGTTCAAGCTTATTGATGTCAATGAGACCCAAAAAAGTTTTCCTTATGGCTTCGGTAATGAGCTGCTCTTCACTTTGGGATTGCTGTTGTTCAAAAACATAAAGAGGCTTTTCAAAATTTGGATTGCGTAAACGAAGGTCAGCAAGAAGATCCTGCATTTGTAAATGTTGACAGCCTAAACTGAGCACCGTAACACCGCCCACGTTTGGATGATCAGCATAAGCAGTCAAAAGCTTACCCAGTATCGCTGCATCCTGCCGCGTACCACCGCAGCCACCTTCATGGTTCAGGAATTTGATCCCGTCGACATTTTTAAAAGGGCGCTGTCCGTCTCCGTTTGACGAATGAAGATCAATATTAAAATTGCGAATGTTCTCTCCTTGCCTGTATGCTTCGACCAAATGATGAGTGAACTGTTTGTATTTATCAGTCACCGCATAACCTAGCTCGTTGTGTAAAGCCTCACGGATCACATCGAGATTCCTGTTTTCGCAAAACACAGTCGGAATAAATAACCAGTAATTAGCTGTTCCCACTCTTCCATCGCCTCGATGGTACCCGTTAAAAGTCCGGTTTAAAAATTTTGAAACATCGGGGGCGTGCCATTGGAAATTCGAGCCTCGATAATCATAACCCTGGGCGGCATGTTTTACATTGACCGTCGTCATCAGCCCACCACGGGGAATAAAGTTTTGAACCTTTCCGACCAACACTCCATACATGATCACCTCATCGCCCTCGGTCATGTCACGTGTAAAAAACTTGTGTTTTGCAGGAACAGCATCCAGCAGAATATATTCTTCACCTTCACTGGAAATTGTTTCTCCTTTTGCAAGATTTTTTAGTGCAACAAGGACATTATCCTTTGGATGAATTTTTAAAACAACCTGTTTCATGACGCTAATTAACACGAATTCAGAGAAACTTCATCAATTCCTTTTTCCATTTTTCATACAGTTCATTGTATAATCTGACGTTTTGCGATGGATCTATTCGCCTTACAAGTTTCAGATTATTGAACGCCTCTTTCGGAGAAGAAAAAATACCCGCTCCAATACCTGCTCCAAGAGCAGCCCCAACACTTCCGTCATTTTCATACATCTCAACCGGAACATTTGTTGAATCAACAAAGGCTGAAGCAAAAAGTTCGCTTAAAAACATGTTTGCCTTTCCTACACGAATAACTGATGGCTGTATACCGTTTTCCCGCATAATGTCCAGCCCATAACGAAATGAAAAAACAATCCCCTCCTGGGTAGCGCGAAAAACATGAGCTTTTGAATGCTTATTTAGATCGATATCCAAAACATGCGCTCCAACGATTTTATTTTCAAATATCCTCTCAGCTCCATTCCCAAATGGCAAGACAGATAATCCATCACTTCCCGGTTGTATTTGGGAAGCTTGGTTGTTCATCTCATTGTACGTCGTCCCCGACATATCTTTCATCCACCTGTTCATGATACCAGTACCATTGATACATAACAAAACCCCCACTCTTCGTTCTGCTTTACTATGATTCACATGAGCGAAAGCGTTTACTCTCGAAAGCTTATCAAAGAACAAACTCTCAGTAACAGCATAGATCACTCCCGATGTTCCGGCTGTAGCTGCCACTTCTCCCGGGTGAAATACATTTAATGAGAGTGCGTTGTTTAGCTGGTCGCCGGCTTTGTAGCTTACAGGAATCCCCGGCTTCAACGAAAGTTCCTTAGCAACTTCAGGCGATAAAGATCCATGCAAAGAGAAAAGCGGTTTTACTGCAGGGATAATTTTTTCATCAAAGCCATAACAGCTCATCACATCCGTTGACAACTCATCTTCCTTAAAATCCCAAAAAATTCCTTCCGATAAGGCTGAAGATGTCGTTGTGATCTCACCGGTCAATTTCATTGCGGCAAAATCACCTGGCAACATCATTTTATACGAACTCTCGTAGACCTTTGGTTCATTTTCCTTTACCCACGAAAGTTTTGAAGCTGTAAAATTTCCCGGCGAATTGAGTAGAGTACTCAACGATCTCTGTTCTCCAATCTTTCTAAATGCAGCATTCCCCGTTTCCACAGCGCGGCTATCGCACCAGATGATGCTGTCACGCAAAACATTTTGTCGTTTATCCACCAATACCAGTCCATGCATTTGATATGCGATGCCTACCGCTGCAATGTTTTTTGGATCGAATTTGCCCGCGGCATTTACTCTCTTTATCGCCCCCTTGATATTCTGCCACCATACTTCAGGTGACTGTTCGGCCCAACCTGTCTGCAACGATGTAATCGCCGTTTCCTCCTCCGGATATTGTGCAGAAGTGATGCTTTGTTGTGTTTCCGCATCTACAACAGAAACTTTAATAGAAGAGGTTCCAAGGTCAATTCCCAGTAATAACATTTTCCCTTTGTATAAAATTCAAATTTAACGTTGAGAATTGATAATTCAACATTGAACATTTATGGCAAGGAATGTTCAATTATCATTGTGAGGTCTATGCGTTGGCCAGTGCCCTGTCAAGATGAACATATCCTCCATCCACATGTATCAACTGCCCAGTAGTATGACTTGATCGCGGCGACAGCAAAAAAGCTACGGCATTGGCGATCTCTTCTGCAGTGGTCATCCGGTTACCCAAAGGGATCTTTGATTCTATTTCCTTCAATTTCTTTTCAGGATCTGGCAGTGTCTTTATCCATTTCTCATAAAGAGGTGTAAAACATTCTGCGACTATCACCGCGTTGACACGAATACCATACTTCAACAATTCGACAGCCCACTCCCTTGTCAATGCATTACGACCCCCATTAGCTGCAGCATAGGCAGAAGTATTGCCTTGCCCGGTTTCTGCTGTTTTCGAACCAATATTGACGATAGCGCTTTTTGACTTTTTTAATTCAGGCAAACACAATTGCGCCATTAAATAGTAGTGGAGCAGATTCCTGTGGAGGCTCTGCATAAATTTTTCATAGTTACCATTTTCGAGTCCTACTCCATCATTTATTCCGGCATTATTTACCAGGCCATCAATCCGATGAAATTTTTCAATGACTGCAGTAACAGCCTTTACACATTCAGAAGGTTGAGTCAGTTCTGCTGCCACCTGCCAGGCTTTACCGCCAGCGGTTTCAATTTCGTTGACTGTTTTTATATTGTCATCTTCATTTCTTCCTACAATAACCGGATATGCTCCTTCAAAAGCAAGAAGTTTCACAATGCCTTCGCCAATCCCTTTTGCACCTCCGGTAACAATGATGATCTTATCTTTTAATTGCAGATCCATAAAGCCTCTCCTTATATGAAGTCGTCTGTAGACTACTGCCGGTAAGACGGTAAGAAAATTCTTTTTTTTTGGTAAACCAATCCTTCCCGCCTTCACACCTTCCCGGCAACGCTTATTTATAAACTTGGAACGACCTCACTTTATAAATTATAAAATTGAATTGCGTTCTTTCCAAAAAATAATTCCTGTTCAGCCTCAGAGAACGAAGAAAAATATTCCTCCACAATGCCCAGCACGTGTTCATAGGATGCAGCTACCAAACAAACCGGCCAGTCAGACCCATACATGATACGGTGCGGCCCAAACGCCTCGATCACCACATCCAGGTAAGGTATAAAATCCTCTTGCCTCCAACTCTTCCAATCGCCCTCTGTGACCATTCCCGAAATTTTACAATAAACATTTTCAAACCTGGCTATTTTTTTAATCTCGTTCTTCCATTCGTTAATTTCTTTATTCTTTATTCCGGGTTTTGCCAGGTGATCGATCACGAATCTCTGGTTCATAAATGCCCCGACAAATTCAGGAAGATATTTTAATTGGTCGGCATAGATCAGGATATCATAAGTAAAATCAAATTTCTCCAGTTTACTGATGCCGTTCATAAATGCAGGCTTCAGCATAAATGACCTGTCTGATTCTCCCTGCAAGACATGTCTGAATCCTTTCATCTTTTTGAAAGAGCTATAGTAAATCAATCGCTCTTCAATATCCCACCCCTGCAAATCGATCCAACCAACCACTCCTTTGATAAAATCATTTTCTTCTGCATTCTTCAATTGAAATTTGTTTTCGTTTTCCGATTGCTCACTTTGCACCACCACCGAACCATCGAACTTATTTTTCCTGAGCACCGCCTGTAAATCCCTGGGAAAAAAATCTTTTTGAATAACCTTCATATCATCAGTAATCCAGCTGTCACGAACAGGATCAAATTTCCAGAAATGCTGATGGGAGTCAATTCGCATACCCCTCGCCCCGATCCCCTAAAGGAGAGTTTTGAACTTTATTCATTGCTCGCTGGTTTATGGCCGATAGGCCTTCACATTTTGTTTTGCTTTTCCCAGTCCATCAATTCCTAATTCAACTACATCACCGTCTCTTAGATATACATTTGGCTTCATTCCCAGCCCCACTCCGGCAGGAGTCCCGGTAGAAATTATGTCACCTGGCAATAAACTCATAAATTGACTAACATAGGCAACAAGGAAGGGAATCTTAAAGATCAGGTTTGAAGTGGTCCCATTCTGCATAGTCTTACCATTCACTGTTAACCACAAACGTAAGTCGTTCACATCATTTATTTCATCTTTTGTGACCAGCCAGGGACCAAGCGGTGCAAACGTATCACATCCTTTGCCCTTATCCCAGGTGCCATTTCTTTCCAATTGAAAATTGCGTTCACTTACATCATTGTGCAAACAATAACCTGCGACATAATTCATAGCATCAGCTTCCTCGACATAACTTGCCTTTTTTCCGATCACCACAGCCAGCTCCACTTCCCAATCTGTCTTTTCCGAATTTTTGGGAATAATGATGTCGTCATATGGTCCGCACATTGAAGAAGTGGCTTTCAGAAAAATAACCGGCTCCATTGGAACCGCAGCATTTGTCTCTTTTGCATGGTCCGCATAATTCAAGCCAATACAAACAATTTTTGACGGGCGGCTTATCGGGCTTCCTAATCTTACGTCTGCGTCAATCTTTGGAAGGGAACTTTTATTTTCTTTTAAAAACTTTTCCAATCGTTTTAACCCGCCGGTTCCAAAAAAATTTTCATTATAGTCTTCACCCAGTGAAGAAGCATCATAGTAAACATAATCGACAACAACTCCCGTTTTCTCTTCACCTTCTTTTCCGAATCGGATCAACTTCATCCTTGAATGTTTTATTATTGAATTTGTATGATCGTATCAGTATCATCCCATGTTATACCATCCGTATATATAAATAGCCCCTCGGGTTGCTCCTTGAATTTCAGCGTTCTTTTATCACTGAATGAGACAACGCTCTTTACTTTTTGTTGCACACCCGGAACAAAAATATAAGTTCCCGAAGGCTTCTTCAGAACATGAGCAAAAATCAGTTTGTCTTTTGTTGTGACCACACCCCACTCCTGTGCCGGAATAATATTTCCTCTCGTTGCGTAAACACTTTCTCCATTTTGCTTCATCCAGCTTCCCATTGCCTTCAACGTGTCTTTGAATTCGGCTTGAATCTCACCATTTGGCATTGGGCCGACGTTCAAAAGAAAATTAGCATTGTGCCCCGCAGCATTGACCATATAATGAATAAGGTCCTTTACGGATTTATAAGATACATCGGTAATGTTATAACCCCAGGAGTTATTCATCGTTTCACATGTTTCCAGGGGCAATGCCGAGACTGAAGCGCCACCAAATCCCGTG
>DASYSW010000209.1:0-3271 GCA_036002905.1 Chitinophagaceae bacterium | reverse complement strand
AAATATGCACAAGGCAGGAAAACGGGATATGAAAGAGATCACCTTGTACATATCTATACTAACGATGAAATGGATAAACATTTCGGCCTTATTAAAAATGAACTGATCAGTTCCGGCGCTGCTACCGCGGTGTCCAAAGTTCAGGCTCCACTAACGCAAAACTGGAGTTCTGGCATTGGCTTAAATTGGGAAGGAAAGGATCCCAGCCAGGTTATCCAAATTAACCGCTACACCGAAGAAAGTGATCTCATAAAGACGGCAGGAATGGAACTGATAACAGGACGAGATATCGACATAAAAAACTATCCTTCCGATTCCACTGCCTGTCTCATAAATGAATCGGCTTTGAACCTGATGAAATTCAAAACCCCTATTGGGCAAATCATCACCGACTATGCTCAAAAATGGCACGTAGTCGGTGTAATAAAGGATTTTATCCAGGAGTCACCCTACCAGCATATAAAACCAATGATCATCCGCGGGCCAAAAGAATGGATGGGTGTGATACTTGTAAGACTGAACAGCAGGTTTGCAACTGCAAAGAACCTGCCGGCCATGGAAAAAATCTTTAAGAAATACAACCCCGCCTATCCTTTTGAATATACATTCACCGATGAGGAATATGCGACCAAGTTTGCCGATGAACAGCTGACAAAAAAATTAGCTGCTTTGTTTGCGTGGCTCACCATATTTATTTCTTGTCTTGGACTTTTTGGTTTGGCGGCCTATATGGCAGAAAGCAGAACAAAGGAGATCGGGATCAGAAAAACACTGGGAGCATCGGTGACAAATATTACGACGATGCTTTCATTGAATTTTATGAAGCTCGTTGCTACAGCTATCACTATTGCATCACCTGTGGCGTGGTGGGCAATGAATTCGTGGTTGAAAAACTATGATTATCGCATCCGGATACACTGGTGGGTTTTTGCATTGGCCGGCTCATTGTCCTTGCTCATTGCATTAATCACGGTCAGTTATGAGTCGATAAAAGCGGCGATTGCAAATCCTGTGAAATCGTTACGAAACGAATGAATAATGAGTGATCAGTGATGAGTGATCAAAACTCATTATTCATTACTGATTACTCATAAAATAGAAAATTATGTTTAAGAACTACTTAAAAACAGCTTTCAGAAGTATCTGGAAAACGAAAGGCTACAGCTTTCTCAACATTTTTGGATTAGCTGTCGGGGTTGCATGTGCCGGTTTTATCTTCTTATGGGTAGAAGACGAATTAAGTTATGATCACAACAATCACAAAAGAGATCAACTTTACCAGGTTTTGGAAAACCAGGCTTATGATGGGAAGACTTACACGTTTGCTTCCACGCCAGGTTTGTTTGGTCCCGCGATGAAAGAAGAGATCCCCGGCGTTAAAAATACATGCCGGTTCACGTGGGATCAGTACACGTTATTCGGCCGGAACGATAAAGCGATTTATGAAACTGGATTCTACGTTGATTCATCCATCTTCAGCATGCTGACTCTTCCGTTCGTGCAGGGAAAGCAAGAACATGCATTTGACCAATTACATTCCCTTGTGATCTCTGAAAAAATGGCGAAGAAGTTTTTTGGTGATGATAAGAATCTTGTTGGCAAAACGCTTAAAGTGGATAACAAAGAAGAATATATGATATCCGGAGTAATGAAAGATCTCCCGGAAAATTCTTCTATACAATTCGACTGGTTAGCTCCTTTTAAGATTTTTTTAGATCGAAACGACTGGCTGCAGTATTGGGGAAATAATGGGATACAAACCTTCGTGGAACTGGATCAAAAGGCGGGTGTCGGAGCTATAAACAAAAAACTTGACGGATACATTAAATCAAAAGATACTTCCGCCATTGCAAGGCCCTTTTTGCTCAGCATGAACGACTGGCGGCTGCGAAGCAATTTTGAAGAGGGCAAACAAACAGGCGGGCGTATCCAGTTTGTTCGCATGTTCAGCATCATCGCATGGATCATCTTGCTGATCGGTTGTATCAATTTCATGAACCTTGCTACCGCGCGGTCTGAAAAAAGAGCAAGAGAAGTGGGTGTGAGAAAAGTGATGGGTGCTGGCAAAAGAAATTTGATCGCCCAGTTTATCGGTGAGGCAATCGTAATGTCATTCCTTTCAGTGGTTATCGCCCTCATAATAATGTACCTGGTACTTCCTGTCTTTAATACTGTAGTTGTAAAACATCTTACCATTAGCTTAAATGAACCCTCACATATTTTCTCCCTGTTGGCAATTGGATTGATCTGTGGATTGGTAGCGGGCAGTTACCCGGCAATTTATCTTTCCTCATTTAATCCCATCAGGGTTTTTAAAGGCTTGGCGATAAAAGGTTCCGCACCGGTGATCATCAGGAAAGGATTGGTGGTACTGCAATTCACGATTTCGATCGCTCTTATTATTGGCACCATTATCATCTACCAGCAAATTCAGCATATTAAGAACAGGGAACTTGGTTATAATAAGAACAATCTTATTCAAACCGGCCTGCGCGGCAACATGGATAAGAACTTCAGAGTTATAAAACAAGACCTTTTAGCGAGCGGATATGTTGAAAACGCGGCACTGTCAAACCTCAATCAACTTTATATGGGTAGCAGCACAAACGATTTCAGGTGGGACGGGAAAGATCCTGCAAAAAAGATCCTTGTCACCCAGGACTACATTTCCCCGGAATACATTTCAACGACAGGAATAAAGATCAAGCAAGGAAGGGATTTTCACCCTGTTGCTGACAGTTTGAGTGTTATCATCAATGAAAGGCTGGCCAACATGATCGGTAAAGATCCCGTGGGCAAAATACTTTACCGCGATACTTCAGCAACAGGAGCGATTGCATACACCATTGTTGGAGTAACAAAAGACTTTGTGTTTGGAGACATGTATGCAAAAGCTGATCCGCTTGTATTTATGTGCTATCCGGAGGATAGATTTGGTTACATGTACATACGGACAAAACCAGGGGGCAATACAGAAAAGGCCGTTGCGCGCATAGAAACAATTATTAAAAGTAATAATCCCGGCTATCCATTTGACTACATTTTTGTAGATGATGAATTCGATAGACAATTTAAGAGTGAAATGTTGATCGGGAAACTGTCAAGAATATTTGCCTTACTGGCCATCATTATTTCGTGTCTTGGTTTATTTGGGTTGGCCGCTTATACGGCAGAGCGGCGTACAAAAGAAATAGGTATAAGGAAGGTGCTTGGTGCATCCGTGACAGGGATCACAAGTTTGCTATCAAAGGATTTTTTGCGCTTGGTGTCT
>DASYSW010000208.1:0-6743 GCA_036002905.1 Chitinophagaceae bacterium | reverse complement strand
GGTTAAAGAAAATTGAGGATGCGGACGCAATAAGATCAAAATTTAATATCCAGGGAAATTATGTGGTACTGATGGTGGGGGCGTTTGAAGACAGAAAAGACTACGAATCATATATTGACGCGGCAAAACTGGTTTGCGACAAGAGAACCGACGTTGAATTTATAGCCGTCGGTGAAGGAGAGAATTTTGGTCGCATTTCCACCAAAATCAACCCGTCTTATAGCCACCAAATCAAATTGGTCGGGAATCAATTAAATGTCGAGTCCATTATTAATGTAAGTGATGTTTGTGTGTTGATGACCAACTACAAAGTACACGGTGAGGGAATTTCAAACTCGATCCTCGAATACATGGCAATGGGCAAGGCCGTTATAGCTTCGCTGGGGGGTGGAACAAATGAAATAATCGAGAACAATGTCACGGGGTTCCTGATAAATCCTTCAAGCCCGCAGGAGCTTTCCGAAAAAATAGAAGTCCTTGTCAATAATATCGAGTTACGCAAAACAATGGGCGTTGCGGGAAAGCACCGGATTGAAGATCACTTTTCGATCAATAGTATGGTTAATAAGTTTATTGACGTTTATAAGAACTTTCAGCTACATTCGGCGCCCGTCAATCGGGAGATTACATCAAAAAGTAAAATGATATAAGAATGTGTGGGATAGCAGGTATTTTTCATTTTGATACGAGCAGAAAAGCAGACGACAAAGTCGTTAAGTCAATGACAGATTCTTTATCTCACCGGGGACCTGATGGGGAAGGTTTTTTCATTCATAATAATATAGCACTGGGGCATCGCAGGCTTTCTATCATCGACCTGGAAACCGGTGATCAGCCTATGTTCAATGAGGACCACTCAATTGTAGTGATATTTAATGGCGAGATATACAATTATATCGAATTGCGCGAAGAATTAAAAACCCTTGGCCATACGTTCCGGACAAAATCCGATACTGAGGTGATCATTAAAGCTTATCAGCAGTGGGGGTTGGACTGTCAAAATAAATTCAATGGGATGTGGGCATTTGCACTATGGGACGAAAAACAGCAACAACTATTTTTATCAAGGGATCGTATTGGTGAAAAGCCTATTTTTTATTCAGTCTTTGAAAATACACTCGTTTTTGGCTCGGAAATAAAAAGCCTTTTTGCCTACGGCGTTCCAAATGAATACAATCTTGAGCTCCTCGAAATATATTTGACCCTGAGCTTTATCCCGGCACCTCACACCTTTTATAAAGACATATTTAAGCTCGAAGCGGGACACTGCCTTTTGGTAACCAGTAATTCAATTACAAAAAAACAGTTTTGGGATCTGCCGAAAATTGATGAATCCAATATGTGGAGCGAAAAGAAAAAAATATACGAGCAGTTCGAATACCTGCTGAAGGACAGCATCAAATTGCGGATGAGATGCGATGTTCCTTATGGCGCCTTTTTGAGCGGTGGCCTTGATTCATCATCCATAGTTACATTGATGTCCGAGATTAGTTCTTTTCCCGTTGAAACATTTACTATTGGTTATCACGAAAAACCGTTCGATGAGCGGGAGTTAGCTAAGCTTGTGGCTAATGAATGCCGAACGAATCATCATGAAATCCTGGTAAAGCATGATTCTTTCGCAGCGTCGCTGGACAATATCGCATATCATTTTGATGAACCTTTCGGCGATGCTTCAGCCATTGCTACGGGACAGGTTTCAAAGTTTGCTTCCGAAAAAGTCAAAATGATCCTGACAGGAGATGGCGGAGACGAGATTCTTTCAGGATACAGGATTTACCAGGGGGAAAAATTTGCGGCTCAATACCGGAACCTGCCTGCCTGGGTTAGGAAAAGTATTCCCAACTTTTTTTCCGTTATTTCAAAGCCCTTCGACGGCCATGCATTCAACTATCCATTAAAGCGTATTCAAAGAGTAACGAATTCCTCCAATCTTGATTTTAAAAGCAGGTTTCTTTCAAAGACTGTATCCATTGATATCGACCTTATAAAACAGATGACAAATGGGACGGAGAAATATCCCGTTGAAGAATTTTTGGGAGATTTCCTGAAGAAGTGTTCTTATAAGGACCCTTTTTATAAGCTCATGTACCTCAATCATAAATTGACATTACCTGATGATATGCTTGTAAAAACTGACAGGATGAGTATGGCCCACTCAATTGAGATAAGGACTCCATTCCTGGACTACAGGCTGATCGAATACATGGCAGGCGTTCATAAGGATGTTAAGATGATAAACTTTGAACGAAAATCAGTTTTGCGTCATACTGTGGGACGTAAACTTCCCAAAGGCATATTAAAAGCTCCTAAAAAAGGATTTTCTGTTCCGTTGAGATATTGGTTGAAAAACGATTCTTTTAAGAAAAAACTTCAGGACCTGGAAAAGGATATGGACTTTTTATCGAAGAATAGAATGGAGACAATTCTTAAAAAGAATATTACGGGCAGAGAGGACGACGGCAACTTTATATGGAAATTATTTGTTTTAAGCAAAACAATAGCTGCATCTGTTTTCATCCCTCCAGGTTGCTTTTAGCAATGATAAGTCAGTTCGAGTAGGCCACAGGTCTTAATATTTCAGCGAGTGAAAATTATCCTTATCAACTACAGGTATTTTGTATCGGGCGGACCGGAAAGGTATTTGTTCAATATTAAGGAGGTATTAGAAAAAAATGGTCATACCGTCATTCCATTTAGCATAAAAAATCAAAACAATTCATTCACTGAATACGAAAAGTATTTCATGAAGCCAGTCAGTGAGGACGAGGCAGTTTATTTTAGCGAGTATAACAAGTTCAGTATGGTCACGACCTTCAGAAGTTTCCTCAGAATGTTTTATTCGTTTGAGGCTAAAAAAAAATTGAACCAGTTGATCAGGGATGTTAAGCCGGACATAATTTATGTCTTACATTACCAGAACAAAATTTCTGCAAGCATTTTTGATGCGGCAAAAAAAAGCAAGGTTCCCGTTGTTCACAGGATATCTGACTTTGGACTGATCTGTTCAAATGCTTTATTTTACCGGCCAATTCAAAAAGATATTTGCGAGCGATGCTTAAACGGCTCCAAAATAAACGCCGTAATCAATAAATGTGTTCATGACTCCCGGGTATATTCTTTTATAAAAGCCGCGTCTTTAAAATTCCAGCAAACGCTAAAGATCAGGGAAAAAATACAGGCCTTTGTAGTGCCATCGATGTTTACGATTGAAAAACTAAAGGCATATGGACTTCCTTCGTCTAAAATAGCTCATGTACCTACTTTTTTCAACTTTCAATCGATAACTGAAGCACGGGAAATTACATACGACCCATTTGCGTTGTATATAGGAAGAATAGAGCCTGAGAAGGGATTGCTGACCCTGGTAAAAGCCTTTGAGGGTACTGGGTTCAATCTAAAAATTATCGGCTTTTCAAACTCGGAGTTTGACGATGAATTAAAGAATTACCTGGACAATAAAACTGCGGATATTGAGTTTTTGGGGAGAAAATCGTTTAACGAAATTCAACACTATCTAAGCAAATGCGCTTTTACGGTCGTGCCTTCGGAATGGTATGACAATTTCCCGAATAGTATCTTAGAAAGCTTTGCTTTTCGAAAATGTGTTGTTGCAACAAACATTGGAAGCTTAAAGGAGATGGTTTTGGACAACGAAACGGGATTGCTGTTTAAAATAAAAGATCACCTGGATTTGCGAAAAAAAATAAGCTACTTATTTAACAATGACGCTGAGTGCAGGCGATTAGGTCTGAATGCATTTGCCAGGCTAGGGACTGAGTATTCCGAAAAGGAACATTATAGCAGGCTGATTAAAATATTTTCTTCTGTTATTGAAGCCTATCATACCCGCAATATATCTTTGCAACCAACTTAATCAACCATTAAATCCCTGCAAAGCGAAGCGTCGATCATTTTAAGACAGGGCAAGCATTAAAACATGAAAAAAATTTACATAGCAGGCTGCGGTGGAATGCTTGGTGAAGCATTTTATATGCAATTCAAAAAAGACTATCAGCTGAAATGTACAGATATCGACGTCAATGAAAAATGGCTGAGTTATCTTGACTTCCGGGATTTTGGTAAATACCGGAAGGACGTTGTAGAATTTAGACCAGATTATCTCTTTCACCTCGGTGCGTTTACTGATCTGGAGTATTGCGAGGTGCATCTTGAAGAAACATATAAGACCAATACTCTTTCTGTTGAAAACGCCTGCTATATTGCGAATGAGCTGGATATTCCTTTGTTATACATCAGCACTGCAGGGATCTTTGATGGCAATAAAGAATTTTATGACGATTGGGACAAACCTAACCCCCTCGGTCATTATGCAAGGTCAAAGTATGCAGGAGAATTATTTGTAAAAGAAAATGTAAGAAAACACCTCATCTGTCGCGCGGGCTGGATGATGGGAGGCGGACCAGGTAAAGACAAAAAATTTATTCAAAAATTAATGAAGCAGATAAAAGAGGGGAAAAAGGAACTTTTCATAGTGAATGATAAAGATGGAACACCAACCTTCACACATGATTTTGCAAAGAACGTAAAAGCATTGCTTGAAACCGGGTACTGGGGATTATACAATATGGTTTGCGGCGGCCAGACAAGCAGGCTTGAAGTTTGTGAAGTTCTTCTTGACATTTTGCATCTCAAAGAAAGAATTAAGATCACGCCTGTAAACTCAGATTATTATAAGGATATATATTTTGCACAGCGACCCGCCAATGAAAGGCTGGTGAATCGGAAATTGGATATCCGCGGACTTAATCTCATGCAGGATTGGAGAATTGCGCTAAAAGAATATATTTCTCAATATTACAAGGGCTATTTGGATTAAATGGAAAATTTAAGAATAGCCGCTTTTGGCGGTTTTCGTTCTATTCCTCCGAAGGCCGGGGGCGCTGGCGCCGATAAGTTTGCTGTTGAATTATATCCACGGATCGTAAAAAAGGGCTACCAGGTAGTCGCGTATTGCAGGATCTATCCAGGCGATAAACTTGAAACGACAGGGGATTATGCCGGAATAGAATTGAGATACTTTAAAACAGTAAAAAGAGCCGGGTTCGATACCTTTCTCCATTCATTTAAGGCCACATTCGACGTCATCATGCATAACCGTGCAGACGTGATTCATCTTCTAAGTGGCGCTAACAGCATCTGGTCAATTTTTTTGCGTCTGGCGGGCAAAAGGGTAGTGGTAAGCCAGTTTGCGATGGACTGGAAAAGAGCCAAATGGCCATGGTATGGCAAGTTATTTTACCGGGTTTCAAATTATATAACGGCATACCTGCCCAATAAAGTGGTTTTTGACAACGTTTTTACACGCGACTATTTTGAAAAGAAATTCAAAAGGAAATATGGGTTTATACCTTATGGCTCTGAAGTTCCAGAGGTTCCCGAAAACCTTGAAGTCTTGAAGCGTTTTGATGTTATACCCGGGGAATACTTTTTGTTTGTAGGGAGGTTCATACCGGACAAGGGATTGCATCTGCTGATCGAAGCGTTTCGGGATCTGAAAACAGATAAAAGGCTTGTGTTGGTTGGTGGCGATCCAAATCCCGGTAGTTACGAATCAACAATCAGAAGTACAACAGACAAAAGAGTCGTTTTTCCGGGCTTTATGTACGGCGACGATACAAATATTTTGATCAAGAATGCATTTGCCTATGTGCAGCCTTCCCTCATTGAAGGACTGTCCCCGGTTATTCTCACCGTCATGGGACTAGGCACTCCATTAATATGCTCGGATATCGTTGAGAATCTCTTTATAACGGGAGATCATGCATTTCATTTTAAATCCGGCGATGCAAGTGACCTCAGGAAAGTGCTTGAATTTGTCTTAAAAAACTACGCAATTCTTCAACAAAAAGCTATTTTGGGAAAAACAGATGTAAAACAAAGATTTAACTGGGACCTTGTATCGGATCAGTATATAGAGTTTTTTACAAAAAATAAAGATTCATGATAGATGTAGCTTTGATCGGCGCTGGTAAAATGGGTATCTCACATTTGTCGATTTTGGGTGCACACCCGGGCGTAAGAGTTACCGGGGTGAGCGACACATCCAAACTGGTTACGGATGTGCTTAGGAAGTTCACAAAGTTTCCATGCTACCATGACTATGAACAGATGCTGAACGAAGTAAAGTCCGACGCTGTTTTTGTTGCCGTGCCTACAAAGTTTCATGCTCCTATGGTCAAAAGACTATTGGGGGAAAATAAACACGTGTTTGCGGAGAAACCATTCTGCCTGACAGCAGAAGAAGGAACGGAGCTGGTCGAAATGGCCGAATCAAAAAATCTTGTAAACCAGGTGGGCTATCACAACAAATTTGTTGGAACCTTTCGGGAGTTAAAAAAGATTGTTGATGGGAATTATCTTGGAAAACTATTTCATTTTACAGGGGAAGTGACGGGGCCTGTCGTGGTGAGACCGAAACAAGATAACTGGCGTGTCGATCCTGCCGAGGGAGGTGGGTGCCTGATGGATTACGCATCTCATATACTTGATCTTATAATTTACACATTAGGGCCGGTTGAGTCCGTAAAAGGTTCGCTATTGAAACCAATTTATTCAAGTAAGGTTGAGGACTCAGTATATTCTTTGTTGGAGTTATCTTCAAAGCTTTCGGGAGTTTTATTGGCCAACTGGAGCGATGTTACTTACAGGAAGATGTCCACATGCCTGACAATACAGGGAAGTAAAGGGAAAATCATTTGTGACGCCAATGAGTTAAAAGT
>DASYSW010000207.1:0-3033 GCA_036002905.1 Chitinophagaceae bacterium | reverse complement strand
GCAATCGCAACAACAGTCACGTGCGGTATGTAGGTCTCACTTATTGGACTCCAAACATCAATATTTTCCGGGATCCAAGATGGGGGAGGGGACAGGAAACTTATGGTGAAGATCCTTTTCTCACAGCAACAATGGCGAAGGCATTTGTAAATGGCTTGCAGGGGAATGATCCGAAATATTTAAAAGCTGCAGGTTGTGCCAAGCATTATGCAATTCATAGCGGACCCGAACCGTCACGACACGTGTTTGATGTAAATGTGACCGATCATGATCTCTGGGATACGTACTTGCCTGCATTTAAAGCGTTGGTTGTAGATGCAAAAGTGGCGGGTGTGATGTGTGCTTACAATGCATATGTGGGACAACCATGCTGTGGGAGCGACAAGTTGATGATAAAGATCTTGCGTGATGACTGGAAGTTTGCCGGCTATGTTACCTCTGATTGCGGTGCCATTGATGATTTCTGGCAACGACACAAGACTTCACCGGATGCAGAATCGGCTGCGACTAATGCTGTGCTTCATGGAACAGATGTCGAATGTGGAAATGTGACTTACAAAAGTTTGACAAAATCAGTTCAGGAGGGAAAGTTGAGTGAAAAGGAAATCGATGCGTCGTTAAAAAGATTATTCACTATCCGTTTTCGTCTTGGGATGTTTGATCCGGTTGAAATGGTAAAGTATGCACAAATCCCGGTTTCCGCATTAGAGAGCGAGCCACATAAAGAGCATGCGTTAAAGATGGCGAGAGAATCAATCGTGTTGCTTCGCAACAAGAAAAACTTGCTTCCTCTCAGCAAGGATATAAAAAAGATCGCAGTGCTGGGTCCTAATGCTGATAATGAAAACACGCAACTGGCAAATTACAACGGCCAACCTTCGTTAGTAACAACAGTTTTACAAGGAATAAAGAATAAGCTAAAAGATTCTACGAAAATATTTTTTTCAAGGGCTATAAATTTTGTCGATTCGACAAATCCTGACTTTGGTAAATTAATCGATAGTGTCAAAGATGCTGACGTGTTGATTTATGTCGGTGGGATTTCCCCTCGATTGGAAGGTGAAGAAATGAAGGTTAGTCAACAAGGATTTAGTGGTGGCGATCGCACGACGATTGCCCTGCCAACTATACAAACCAATTTTTTAAAAGCTTTAAAGGCTGCAGGAAAACCAATTGTATTTATAATGATGACGGGAAGCGCCATTGCGATTCCGTGGGAAGCAGAACACATTCCGGCGATCATCAACGGATGGTACGGGGGGCAAGCAGCAGGAACAGCCATCGCGGATGTGTTGTTCGGCGATTACAATCCTTCGGGAAGATTGCCTGTTACATTTTATAAAAAAGACAGTGATCTTCCGTCGTTTGAGGACTACTCCATGTCAAACCGGACGTATCGGTATTTCAAAGGAGAACCATTGTATCCTTTCGGTTTTGGTTTGAGTTATACGACATTTAAATATTCTGATTTGCGTTTATCAAAAAATACAATTACTAAAAATGAATCTGTGCAGGCGGAAGTCACTGTTTCCAATTCAGGAAAGTACAAAGGCGATGAAGTTGTACAATTATATATAGCGCACGGAGGAATTGGCTATGCACCGTTGCAGGCATTGAAGGGTTTCAAAAGGATCACACTTTCTCCTGGTCAGTCTCAGAAGGTAAGTTTTATGATCACTCCGGATTTGTTAAAGCTGATTGATGACAAGGGTAATTCAACTTCCATCCCGGGAAAAATAAGAATAATCATTGGTGGTTCGTCGTCCTCAAAGAAAAATGAAGAATTGGGCGCCGCTGTAGCAAGCCAGGCGGCGCTAACTTTAAAATAAAATATTTAATAATGAACAAGGAATGATGAAGGTTCAATTGTCTACCTTTTTCCAAGGGGTAAAAGCCGGACAGGTATAAATCACAACTCTGCGTCCTTTGTTCATTAGATTAATACTTTAAAGATCGTGAAAAAGGGAAGATTGTATGTTGGAAAACTTGGTAATTCTTGATGGAAACAATCAACTCATATCAATTCCTGTTTGTAGCAATGAAACTGCGAATGAGCATGGTCAAAGGGTAAAGGCCGGAAAAGGTAAAAATCATAATTCTACGTTTGTTATTCATTATTCAATATTCATGGCTATGATTCTTAAATAAAAAAAAATTTACTCCTTATGATGATGGAACAAACCATGCGTTGGTTCGGACCCAATGATCCGGTGAGTTTATGGGACATTCGGCAGGCAGGATGTATCGGAGTTGTGACGGCACTGCACCATATTCCCGTTGGTGAAGTGTGGACCATTGATGAGATCAATAAGAGAAAATCATTGATTGAAAAAACGGGAATGACATGGACAGTGATTGAAAGTTTGCCCGTGAGTGAGGATATCAAAAAACAATCAGGAAATTATTTACAGCATATAGAAAATTATAAACAAAGTTTGAGGAATGTCGCAGCGTGTGGGTTAAAAGTTGTCACTTATAATTTCATGCCGATCCTGGATTGGATGCGGACGGATATAAATTATGAGATGCCAGATAAAAGCAAAGCTTTGCGATTTGAAAAATTGGCATTCATTGCTTTTGATCTCTTTTTATTGCAACGCCCCGGGGCAGAAAAAGACTACACAAGCGAAGAGATAAAAAAAGCGAAGAAGAGATTTGAAGTGATGAGCGGTGATGAAAATGAAATTCTTTATCGCAATGCTCTCCTTGGGTTGCCGGGCAGTGAAGAAAAATTTACGCCCGACGAAATCCTGGGCGCTTTAAAAGCCTACGAACATATTGATGCGAAAAAATTAAAGCAACATTTATTTTATTTCTTACAACAAATTGTACCGGTCGCAGAAGAAGTCGGTTTAAAAATGGCGATCCATCCTGATGACCCGCCCTTCCCTCTTCTTGGTCTCCCAAGGATTGTAAGCACGGAAAAGGATGCAAGGGAGTTGCTGGACGCCGCACCTTCTCCCGCAAACGGTCTATGCTATTGCACCGGCTCATATGGTGTGAGACAGGATAATGATCTGCCCGGAATGGTTA
>DASYSW010000206.1:0-13326 GCA_036002905.1 Chitinophagaceae bacterium | reverse complement strand
ACTCATTACTCATTACTGATTACTCATAAAATAAAAAGTTATGATCAAGAACTATTTAAAAACAGCATTCCGGAATCTACTTCGCTACAAAGGCTTCGCGTTGATCAATATCGCAAGTCTTACTATCGGGATGATCGGTTGTTTTGTGATCGGTTTATTTGTTTGGGACGAATGGGAATACGATAAAAATATTCCGGGCGGCTCAACTATTTATCGCATCTATGACCAGCGAAATAACAATGGAAATGTCACTTTCCAGGCCACCACGCCGCCGGCATTTGCAACTTTCCTTAAACAACAATATCCCGAAGTAGATACTACGCTGCGAATCCTGATGGCGGACGACAAATTTTTAATGGAATCGGGAGACAAAAAATCATATGAGGACAAGGGATGGTTTGTTGAATCTTCTTTCTTTAAAATTTTCCCGTTGAAGCTAACAAGGGGCGATGCAGGAAAGGCTTTGGCAGCACCATCCACGATTGTGATTTCCGAAGAGATCGCGAAAAAATATTTCGGCAAAGAGGATCCAGTTGGAAAAACGATGAGGGTCGACAAGATTGATTACAATGTGACTGCGGTGATGGCAAAATTGCCGGAACACTTTCATTTGAACTTTCGCTATCTCATGTCTCTTTCCACTTTGGATATGCCACAAGAAAGGATGGAAAGATGGACCTGGAATCAATTTTATACCTACGTAAAATTAAAACCAGGAGCAGACATCAACCAGGTTCAAAACAAATTCCAGGCCCATGTCAAAAAAGTGATCTATCCCACCTTAACGCAAGCAAACACCAGCTTCCTTCCTTTTTTCCAGGCATTAAAAAACATCCACCTCCAGTCTTCAGATTTTGTCTATGATAACGCTAAACGGGGCAATGAAACCTATGTAAAAGCCCTGACAATCATTGCCATTTTTGTTCTTGCTATCGCCTGTTTTAATTTTATCAACCTCGCTACCGCAAGATCTTTAAGAAGAGCGAAAGAGATCGGCGTCAGAAAGGTAGTGGGTGCAGAACGGAAGCAACTCGTTTTCCAATTCATTGGCGAAACTATCTTACTTTCTGTTTTTTCCATGATCATCGCGGTGATCGCAACATTAGTCATCATCCCGTTGCTCAACCGGTTCACTGATAAATCCATTTCATTTGATCTGCTTACAAATCCTTTGCTTGCACTGATTATTTTGTTATCTGGAATCGCGGTTGGTATCATTGCGGGCATTTATCCTGCACTTGTCCTTTCCGGTTTTCAACCGATAAAGGTCTTAAAGAGTGCAAAGGTTACCGCAGGGACCAGTGGAACCTGGTTGCGACAGGCGCTGGTAGTAATGCAGTTTTCACTTTCGGTTTTACTCATTGTATCTACTACCATTGTATACAGGCAAACAAAATATTTGAATGACAAAGACCTTGGTTTTAATAGAGAGCAGGTGGTTTATTTCCAGGTCAGAGATAGTCTTTCGTCCAATCCGAAGACGCTTGAAACTTTCAAATCAGAACTGAAGCAATCTGCAAACGTTATCTCAGTCACATCCGGTTATGGATTACCTGGTGACCGGTTTGCGGGCGATGGTGTCAGTATCGGCCCCGAACAGAAAGAACATCCTGCCAATGTCTTTATTGCTGATGAAGATTATGTGAAAACCCTTGGCCTGCGAATTATTGCCGGGAGGGATTTTTCGAGAGAGATGTCAACCGATGCAAGAGAAGCTTTCCTCATTAATGAAACCGCTGTAAAAGAATTCGGCTATGGTACACCCGAAAAAGCGATAGGACAGCCGATGAGCTGGAATGAATGGTACCCCACAGACTCGCTCCATCCTGTAAAAAGAGGGAAGGTGATCGGCGTTGTACAGGACTTCCATTACAAAAGCCTGCATGAAAAAGTAACCGCTTCGGTCATCCAATTGTATCCCCAGGTTGCCTATACAGTTGCGGCGAAATTAAAAACAGCTGACATAAAGGGGACGCTCTCCTTTATTAATAATGTATGGAACAAATACGTTTCGTCTTATCCGCTCGATTACAAATTCATGGATGAGAGTTATGGCGCCATGTATAAGAGCGAAGAAAAATTAAGCGAGCTGCTTTGGATCTTCACGATCATGGCCATCATTGTCGGATGTATGGGCTTATTTGGTCTCGCTGCATTCAGCGCCGAACAAAGAACAAAAGAAATAGGAATAAGAAAAGTATTGGGTGCAAACATTCTCGATATTGTGGGACTGCTCTCAAGAAGTTTTCTCGTTCTGGTGGCCATTGCTTCACTGATCGCATTTCCGATTGCGTGGTGGGCAATGAATAACTGGTTAAAGAATTTTCCTTACAGGATAATGATAAGCTGGTGGGTGTTTGCGATCGCGATCATTGCTGCACTGGCTATTGCTTTGTTAACGGTAAGTTTTCAGTCAATAAAAGCAGCCATCGCGAATCCTGTAAAGTCATTACGAACGGAATAAAATTAAGCTGCGAGCCATGAGCCCTGAGCTCATAGCTGGCAGCTCGCAGCTCAAAGCTATTTTTTATGATCAAGAACTATTTGAAAATCGCTTGGCGCAATCTTTTCAAAAACAAAAGCGCTTCGTTTATCAACATCAGCGGGCTTGCTGTCGGGATGGCTGTTGCCATACTTATAGGGCTTTGGATATACGATGAATTATCCTTTAACAGGTATCATAAAAACTATGACCGCATTGTTGAAGTAATGGATTACCAGAGTCGGAATGGACAAAAAAACACCAATAGTGCTTTGCCTATACCCCTTGGCACCGCAATACAATCAGCTTACTTCTCAGACTTTAAGTATATCGCAATGGTGCGCGAAACAGAAGAGCATATCATTGCAGCAGGCAATAAAGAGTTTACACAAGCTGGTAATTATATGCAACCGGAGGCTCCCGACATGTTCAGCCTGGAAATGATTCATGGCACCCGCCAGGGCTTACACGATCCACATTCAATTTTGCTTTGCCAAACACTTGCAAAAAAATTATTCGGCGACAGAGACCCGATTGATGCGATCGTTAAGATAGATGCACAAACGGATGTCACGGTTACAGGCGTATTTAAAGATTTACCTAACAACAGCGAATTCAGCACAACCTCATTTATCCTTCCTTTTGATCGGTTTAATATCCCAAAAGATGATTGGAATAACTACGTGATCTTAATTTACGGACAGTTGAATGATCACTCGGACATTAACAAGGTTTCTGCTAAAATAAAGAACCTGCTTTCAGACAACACTAAAGGACAACAAGGGACTCATGAGCTGTTTCTTCACCCAATGCGCAAATGGCATCTCTATTCCACATTTGAAAATCATGTGGCTGTTACCAGCGATCAATTGAAGTTTATCTGGTTTTATGGTATTATCGGCGTATTTGTATTATTACTCGCCTGCATCAATTTTACAAACCTGAGCACAGCCCGTTCTGAAAAAAGAGCAAAAGAAGTGGGTATTCGCAAGGCTGTTGGTTCCTTACGAAGCCAATTGATAAAACAATTTTATGGAGAGTCTTTGTTGATTGCGTTTTTTTCGTTTGTGCTATCACTGTTATTGGTGGAGCTTACCTTGCCATGGTTTAACAAAGTCTCAGATAAGGAAATAAGTATTTTATGGAGTAATCCATGGTTTTGGATCGCGGGTTTGGCATTTACGTCTATTACCGGTTTGTTGGCTGGAATTTATCCGGCTTTATATCTGTCATCTTTTAATTCGGTAAAAGCTTTAAAGGGCACCTTTCGGGCAGGAAAGTTTGCGGCTATTCCCCGTAAACTACTCGTTATAACTCAATTTACAGTATCGATTGCGTTGATAATAGGAACGGCAATCGTTTATCGGCAGATACAATATGCAAAAGACCGCCCCGTTGGCTACTCGCAGGCAGGTCTTATTACCCTGCAAATGAAGTCACCTGATTTTGATCGGAAATATAGTGTACTAAAGACTGAATTGCTTAACACAGGAGTGTTGGAAAATGTGGCCCGCGCCAATTATGGCATCACCGATACAAGAGGATGGAATGGCGGTTTCAACTGGGAAGGGAAAGCGGCAGTTGAAGGACAATCCTTCAATACCATTTTTGTTGACCAGGAATACGGTAAAACGGTTGGATGGGAGCTTCTGCAGGGAAGAGATTTCTCAAAAGGTCTGGTGACAGATTCAGCAAGTATAATATTAAATGAGTCTGCCGTAAAACTAGCGGGATTGAAAAATCCAGTTGGTCAAATTGTAAAATGGGAACCGGGCTGGCGACCACCCATGTACTTTACTATTATAGGAGTGACAATGGATATGGTGAAAGGTTCACCCTATCAACCCACTTATCCATCCGTTATTTTTCTTGGAACAGGCAATTGGCTATTTGCAAAAATCAAAGAGAGGACAGATATCCGCGAAGCATTAGCGAAGATTGAAGCAGGCTTCAAAAAAGTGATCACAGATGTCCCTTTTGATTACAAATTTGTAGACGAGGAATACGGTTTAAAGTTTGCGGCGGAAGAACGCATCGGTAACCTGGCTATCTTTTTTGCAGCACTTGCCGTTTTTATTTCTTGTCTTGGTTTGTTTGGATTGGCATCTTATGTGGCTGAACAACGCACAAAGGAGATCGGCATTCGCAAAGTGCTTGGCGCTTCTGTTTTCAACTTATGGAAATTATTATCATGGGATTTTGTTGTGTTGGTCATTATTTCCTGTTTTATAGCCACACCGGTTGCGTGGTATTTTCTCAATGGTTGGTTACAGAAATATGAATACCGGACGAACATGGCACCGTGGATATTCGCAGCTGCTGGCGCCAGCGCATTAATCATAACATTAATCACTGTAAGTTTTCAATCGATTAAAGCAGCGGTTACTAACCCTGTGAAATCGTTACGAACGGAATAAAAATTAAGCTGCTTGCCCTGAGCCCTGAGCTCATAGCTGGCAGCCCGTAGCTCAACGCTTTTTTTATGATAAAGAATTTTCTTCTCATCGCCCTGCGAAACTTAAGGAAAGACTTTTGGTATAGCCTGTTGAATATATTGGGTCTGACCATCGGCATTACTTTCAGCTTGTTTTTAATTTTTTACATAAAGGACGAACTGAACTATGACCAGCAGAATAAAAAGGCCGACCGTATCTACAGAGTGAATACATATGTCCATGAAAAGGACAAGAACACGGACATAGCCATCACGCAATTGCCACTTGGTCCCACCATGAAGAAGGACTACCCCGAAGTAGAAGAAATGGTGAGACTTAACAGCCGTGAAAGAACATTATTTAAAAGTGGTGACAATAGTTTTTACGAAACAAAAGTCTATTATGCCGACAGTACGCTGTTCAACGTATTTACAGTGAGGTTCACTGAAGGCGCTGCGGCCACCGCTTTGCAGGCGCCTTTTGACATTGTGATCTCAAAATCACTTGCAAAAAAGTATTTTGGCAACCAGTCGGCTATCGGTAAAACGCTGAGGACGGTTTATGATGTATACAAAGTAACCGGTGTGATCGAAGACGTTCCCAAAAATTCACATATCCGTTATGACATGCTCATCTCCATGTCGACCCTGTTGAGAAATAACCAGGGCCAGGACAACTGGGGGAGTTTTAACAACTACACCTATTTACTATTAAAGCCAGGAGCGCATCCACAGCAGGTAAATAAACAACTGGCCGATGTCTACAAAAAATTTGTTGACCCGATCTTTAAGCAGTTCAACATAACCATGCGATATGATGCGCAGAACATCACCTCGATACATCTTCACTCCAATTTACAATTTGAACCGGAGGAACTGGGCAGCATGTCGTATATCTGGATATTCTCGGCCGTTGCTTTTTTCATGCTGCTGATCGCTTGCATCAATTACATGAATCTTACCACTGCAAGATCTGCACGACGGGCCAAAGAAATAGGGATACGAAAGGTGACGGGCTCATCAAAAAAACAATTGGTCGCGCAATTCTTAGGAGAGAGTTTATTTACTTCGTTGATCGCGGTACTGTTAAGCGTTTTACTGGTGATGCTTCTATTGTCAATGTTTAATTCCATCTCGGGCAAGGCATTTAGCGTTGGAAGCCTGTTCCAATCCTCAAATATTATGTTGCTGGTGGGAATTGTATTATTCACAGGATTGGTGGGTGGAAGTTACCCGGCTTTTTATTTGTCGGGATTTAAGCCGGTTGGGATATTAAAAGGTGCTTTGTCGAAAGCATCGGGCAATATCAACCTTCGACGCACGCTGGTCGTGCTGCAGTTTTCTATCTCGATGATCATGCTCATCTGCACGTGGGTGGTCTATACACAGCTTTCCTATGTTCGCAAGAAAGACCTTGGCTTTAATAAGGACCAGGTGATGACCGTGACCATCAACACAGGAGAAGATGAGCGCAGCAAGATATTTGCAATGAATAACGACTTCAGGACCCTGCCGGGAGTACACGACGTCGGATCCGCTAATTCCTACCCCGGCTCGCCGAATATCAATCTTAATTTATTTACTGTTCAAACCAACACAGGGCATGTAGATAAAGCGATCGAAAGTTATGGTATCGACGAACATTATCTCAATACGCTCGGCATAAAGGTGGTTAAAGGGCGCAATTTCTCAGGTCCATCAGACACAGCGCACAGCATTATGGTGAATGAGGCGATGGTGAAATATTTCGCCTGGAATGACCCGATCGGCCAACGCCTGAAGTTTCCAGGTGATACTTCCAACAACTACCTCGAAGTTGTCGGGGTATACCATGATTTCAACCAAAAATCATTGTACAATCCTATTGCACCGCTGATCTTTTTTTATTCCCCCAATAGCAACATCATTGAGTTGAAAATGGATGCGGCTAATATGAGAACATCCATTTCAAAAGTGGAAGCCGCGTGGAAAAAATATTTCCCTCAACTACCCTTTGAATACAAATTTTTAGATGAAGATTATAATTCACAATACATCGCCGATCAAAAGCGGGGAAAGATCTTTGCGGCGTTCTCTATTCTTACCATCATCATCACCTGCCTTGGATTATTGGGATTAACTGCTTTTACCACTCAACAACGACAAAAAGAAATAAGTATACGGCGGGTATTGGGAGCTTCGACGCTTGAAGTGGTGAAGATGATCACGCAAAATTATTTATGGCTCGCATTAATTGCGGCAGTGATCGCATTCCCTGTTGCCTGGTATTTTATGGATAGATGGTTAAAAATATTTCCCTATAACGCGGGGTTATCCGTTCTGCCATTTGTAATGTCAGCGATGGTCATCCTCGTTACTGCGGTAGCGACAGCGGGTTTTCATTCGGCAAGAGCGGCGTTGTCAAAGCCTGCGAAAAATTTAAGAACGGAATAAATTAGGCTATGAGTTGTGAGTCGTTAGCTCATAGCTCGCAGCTAATAGCTAAAAGCTTTTTATGATTAAGAACTATCTCTTACTGGCGGTAAAAAATTTCAGAAAACAAAAAATGTTTTCGTTGATCAATATCCTTGGATTAACGGTTGGCATTGTTTGCTGCCTGGCGATCTTCCTTTTTATCATGAATGAATTCAGCTATGATAATTTTCATAAAAATGGGAAACACATCTACCGCATCATGCGCACAAGTGTTACCAATGGCGAAAGAAGGGACATCCCCTGGCTATCGCCGCCCTATGCTCCGGCCTTACAAAATGATTACCCGGATATGATCCGGCACGCAGTAAGAGTACAGCCCGATAATGACCTGGTCAGTTATAACAATACGTCGTTTAATGAAAAAAATATCTATCTCGTCGACAGCAATTTCTTTACATTCTTCAGCTTCCGTCTCTTAAAAGGTGATCCTGCTACCGTTCTAAAAGATCCGCTAAGTATTGTCATGACGGAGTCTGCCGCAAAAAAGTATTTTGGGTCTGAGGACCCCATCGGCAAAATCGTTGACTTCAACAAGAAAATGAAACTAAAAGTGACTGGCATTACTCAAGATGTCCCGGTCAATTCTCATCTCAGTTTTGACATGGTGGTACCGATCTCAAATTGGGAAAATACACCATGGTTTAACCAATGGCCGAATAATGGTTTGTTTGCCTACATCGAACTAAATCCCGCAGTCAAACCCGAACAGCTCACGAAACAATTTCCAGCATTCATGGAAAAATACATGGGCAAATTTTATAGGGAGGCGGGTTTTAAAATGGATCTCATTATGAAGCCCCTTGCAGGTATCTATTTCGAAGGCGAGAATCCCTTTGACAATGTAAAGCATGGAAGTAAAAAAATGGTTTACATCTTCATGAGCATCGCGCTCCTGATACTGGTTATTGCATGCATCAATTTTATGAACCTTGCTACGGCTCGTGCTACGGATCGCTCAAAAGAGGTTGGACTAAGGAAAGTGCTCGGCGCTCTACGCAAGCAACTTGCCTGGCAGTTTATTTTTGAATCTCTTTTATTCACGATCATCGCTGCGACCCTCGCTTTGGTGATACTACAACTCATCATGCCGGCTTATTCTGCCTTCCTGGGATACAAGCTTCCGCTTTATTGGACCAATCCATGGGTTTATCTTTTCCTGGCAGGCGTAATTGTAACGGTCGGTGTGCTGGCTGGCAGCTATCCAGCCTTGCTTCTTTCTTCATTCTCTCCTATAGAATCATTGAAAGGGAAATTGAAAGTGGGAAAGCATGGTGCTTTTTTCAGAAAAACCCTGGTTGTCTTCCAGTTTGGTATGTCGGTATTGTTGATCATCAGTGTTACAGTGGTTATGCGGCAAATGCATTATGTAAGAAGTACGGACCTCGGTTTTAATAAACAGCAATCGATGATCGTTAGATTAGATAACGGGGCAATTTGGGATAAAAAAATTCAGTTCAAAAATGAAGTCCAGGCAGATCCGGCTGTCGCAAGCGTATCATTGATGACAGGTGAACCTGGTGGATTCCATGACACGTACGGATTTGAAGCTGAAGGCAAGCCAGGTGAAAAGCTGATGCTAAACACTGAATTCGCAGATTTCGAATACGCGAAAACGCTTGGATTAAAAATCGTAGCCGGTCGTGATTTTTCCGCTGCATTCCCAACCGATTCTGACAGGGCAGTTATTATCAATCACACTGCGGCAAGTTTACTGGGTTATAGTCCTCAACAAGCTGTAGGCAAATGGATAAAAAATATTACAGGAGACAGTTTACCAAGAACCATCGTTGGCGTAGTAGAAGATTATCACTACGCATCTCTTAAACAGGAGATCGGCCCTTTAGTTATTTCTCCAAAAAAGGACGATCGCCGCCTCGCTTTGATAAAACTCAACACGACATCAATCAAACAGGCCGTTAACCGCTTACGAAAAGTTTATGCCGGCAATGCGCCCGACTTTCCTTTTGAATACGATTTTCTCGATGAGCGTTTTGACAAACTGTATAAAGCAGAGATCAAACAGGAATCATTGCTAAGTGTGTTTTCAATTATCGCCATTGGCATTGCCTGTCTTGGTTTGTTTGGCCTGGCCTCTTATACAGCCGTAAAAAGAACGAAGGAGATCGGCATCCGCAAAGTGCTTGGCTCCTCTATCCAAAATATCGTTTTGCTGTTATCAAAGGATTTATTGAAACCTGTTATGCTTGGAACCGTGGTTGCATTGCCAATAGGTTACCTGGTTATGCAAAAATGGTTGCAAAACTTTGCTTATCGGGTACATATTCAATGGTGGTTATTCGCGATGGCCGCACTGGTTGGTGTATTGATCGCCCTGGTCACCTTGAGTACTCAGGCGATAAAGGCCGCCATTGCTAACCCGGTGAAGTCACTACGAACGGAATGAGTAATGAATGATCAGTAATGAGTAAACCACTCATTATTCATTACTGTTTAGTCGTAAAATTGAAAATTATGTTTAAGAATCACGTAAAAATCGCCTGGCGAAATCTTTTAAAGGATCGTCAATTTACACTGCTCAATGTGCTGGGTCTGTCTGCAGGTCTTGCATGTGCCTTACTTATTTTTTTATGGGTGAATGATGAGCGGAGCTATGATAAATTCTTTGCAAACGACAACCAGGTTTACCAGGTAATGGAGGACAGGAAATCGGGCGGCGACATAAAGGTTTCTGATGAATCATCGGGACTGGTAAGCGAGATATTAAAGGCTCAAATGCCGCAAGTGCAATATGCCGCTTCGTTGGCGCCGCCTGAATGGTTTCAGAAATTCACTCTTTCCGTGGGTGATAAAAATATCAAAGCGAAAGGGCAGTATGCAGGGAAAGACTACTTCAATATTTTTTCATTCAAACTACTCGAGGGCGATAAGAATAAAGTTCTTGCCGACAAGAGTTCCATTGCGATCTCCGATGAGCTTGCAAAAAAGCTTTTTGGTACAACTGAAAACATCATTGGCAAACCCGTCGATTTTCAACACGACACAACATTTTTCGTGTCGGGCGTTTTTGAAAAAATACCATCTCATTCTTCCCAGCAATTTGATTTCGTTTTATCATTTGATTATTATTTCAGCGTACAAAGCTGGGTAAAAACCTGGGGCAACACGGGTCCACACAATTTTGTGTTGTTAAGGAAAGGGACCGACATCAATGCGTTCAATAAAAAGATCGCCGGCGTAATAGCAGCTAACGCGAATGATACAACGCGAAGTTTATTTGCCGCTAAATTTTCAGATAATTACCTGCTTAATTCTTTTGATCATGGTTCAAAGGTTGGAAGTAAGATCATTTATGTAAGACTGTTTTCACTGATCGCCATCTTCATCCTGGTCATCGCATGTATCAACTTCATGAACCTGTCGACGGCAAAAGCTTCAAGACGCATGAAAGAAGTAGGTATCAAAAAAGTGGTGGGTGCCAGCCGCAAACAGCTCATTTTTCAATTTCTTTCGGAGTCTATCATGGTCACGCTCCTGGCAATGGTTTTTGCCGTACTGATGGTATGGCTTTTACTTCCGTCCTTCAACCAGCTTACAGGAAAACAGATCTCCTTAACCCCTGATCCAAACATCATCGGTTCGTTCCTCGTTATCGCTTTGATTGCAGGGTTGCTCGCTGGCAGTTATCCCGCCTTATACCTCTCGAAGTTTAAGCCACTATTGGTGTTGAAGGGAAAATTGAATACGTCCATCGCAGAGGCCTTGTCAAGAAAAGGCCTGGTCGTTTTTCAATTCGCTATGTCCTCAGTGCTGATCGTTGCTGTGATCATCATCTACCAGCAGGTACAATTTATACAATCCACTAATCCGGGTTATAATAAGGAGAATATTGTCCGGTTTGATTCTGAAGGAAACATCCAGGGAAAAGAAGATCAATTTATCGAAGAGATGAAAAAAATCCCTGGTGTGGTAAATGCAAGCTTCACGTTCAATAATATGATTGGCCGCAACTTTGGTGTTTGGGGCATTGGCTGGGAAGGAAAAGATCCCAATGAAGATATTTATTTTGAAGGTTTTGGAGCCGGCTATGACTTTATTGAAACAATGGATATGCAGATGAAGGAAGGCAGAAGCTTTTCCAGGAATTATGGCGACGACTATTCTAAGGTTCTTTTGAATGAAGCTGCTATCAAAGCCATGCATTTAAAAAATCCAGTGGGAAAAATCATTACAGTTTTTGGTGACAAGAGACAGGTCATTGGTATAGTTAAAGATTTTCACTTTGAATCGTTGCATGAAGCTGTGAAGCCTGCCTATTTCACTTTGCAGGAAAACCCGGGAAAAAATCCCTGGTTTAAAATAATGGTGAGGATAAAAGCGACCAATCAGCAGAAAACAATTGCCGCTATTCAGCATTTATACGAAAGTTTTAATCCAGGTTTTCCATTCACATTTAATTTCCTGAGTGAGGCGTATCAAAAACAGTATGATACGGAAACAAGGATCGCAACGCTGTCAAAATATTTTGCCGGCCTGGCGATCATCATTTCTTGCCTGGGATTATTTGGCCTCGCGGCTTTTACCGCACAAAAAAGAAGAAAGGAAATCGGGGTGAGAAAAGTGATCGGTGCTTCTGTTACTGATATTACAAAGATGCTGTCGAAAGATTTTTTAAGACTAGTTATGATTGCATTGTGTATTGCTTTTCCTGCGTCATGGTGGTTAATGAATAACTGGCTGCAGGGATTTGCTTACCGGGTAAATATTAATGCAAGTGTTTTTTTCATGGCGGGCGTTTCGATCATATTGATCACATTGTTTACGATAAGCTACCAGGCGATAAAAGCAGCTCTGGCTAACCCGGTGAAGTCATTGCGGACCGAATGAGTAATGAGTGATCAGTTATGAGTGAAGCAACTCATTACTCATAACTGATTACTGATAAAAATGACGAATTATGTTTAAGAATTATTTAAGTATAGCGTGGCGAAACATTAAAAGAAACAGGGTTTATGCTGCCATAAACATCAGCGGCCTGGCTGTCGGAATAGCAGCCTGTTTAGTACTTTTTATTGTAATAAAGTATGAGCTGAGTTACGACCGGTTTCAGCCAAACTATAAAAACATTTACCATGTAGCGGCTAAAATAAAAAGCGCAGAAGGTGACGATTGGGGCGAAGGCGTCCCATACCCTGCTTATGATGCGCTCCGCACACAGTTTCCCGATATTATTACAGGAGCCATGTTTCGAAATGATCATAGTCAGGTTACTGTAATCAATAAAGATGATGTCTCCAGTACCTCCGATAAAAAGTTCCTGGAAGAAACAGGTATATTTTTTTCTGATCCCAATTTCTTTTCCATATTCCAATATAAATGGCTGGCCGGGTCCCCAGAGGTTCTAAAGAATCCCAATGTCGCAGTGATCACGAAAAAAATGGCGGAGAGATATTTTGGCAGCTGGCAGGATGCAATAAATAAAATTCTAAAACTTGATAATACAGCCACCGTCCAGGTAAACGGCGTCCTTGATGATATTCCTCAAAACACAGACTTTCCACTCGCCGTGGTCGCTTCGTATGAAACAATGAAAAAGTATCCTGATGCTTATGGATACACCGAGAAATGGGGCAACGTTACGAGCAATTTCCAGGCATTTATGTTGTTGCCATCAAATGTTTCTGCATCGTCGATCAACAAGCGGCTGCTCGCCTTCAGCAATGAACATTATAATGCCGATAATAAAGATATATTTAAAACATACCAGTTCCTGCAACCTTTAAGCGATATACATTTCAATAAGCAGATTGGCAACTTCGGTGATCATGCCACGACCCGGTCAAGTCTATGGACGCTTTCTCTGATCGGCATTTTTATTATTATCATGGCCTGTATCAATTTCATCAATCTTTCCACAGTACAGGCGGTGAGGCGGTCAAAGGAAGTGGGTATTAAGAAAGTTTTAGGTGGCACCCGT
>DASYSW010000205.1:0-2324 GCA_036002905.1 Chitinophagaceae bacterium | reverse complement strand
TTACTGTCCGCAATAATGCCCTGTTGGCTAAAATTTTCGGTGGCAAATTTTTAAAATCCTGGTGCGCGGTATCTGTAAAATTGTCAAATCCCGTTCCCATGTCAAGCTCTTTTCCCGTTGTCCTGTCTATGATCGTAAGATCCACTGCAATTCCACGATTATGACCACTTCCTTTTTTTGGATCTGCGACATATCTTTCGTCTTTGATCATTTCCCACATCCTTTCCGTAACACTATAAGGTCTATAAGCATCCCAGATCTTTAGCGACAGGTTTTTTTCTTTTAATTCTTGCTGAACCCGCGCAAGCGCCCGGGCAACAACCAGACGCAAATATGTCCTGCTGCCGTTTTTGTAAACTTGCTGATGCATGAAATTATTCTTCGTACTATAACGAAGATCATATTGGATATTTGGCACGATTGTTTTAAGTTCAACCATTTTTCCCGAGCTATCATTTTTCAACGACTGCTTATAAAGGGCATAGTCTTTAATGACCTGGGGCTCGGAATTTTTTTGAGCGTGTAAAATGGGCAACAATGTTGTTGAAAAAATGATAGTGGCCAGTAATTTAATATTAAAACGATTTGTTATTTTGTCAAACATAAGGATCATTATATCCTGATGAAATTATACACAAAACGCCACATACCGATCACTCGCCAAAACCCGACTGCTAAAATAGCCTTATTGCTGGCAGTCATCCTGGCTTTTGGTTTTTTATCCTGTCATCAAAAAGCCCCGCCCCCCAAACAGGAGATAGTGAATACACCGGAACAAATGAAAGAGACGGTTCCCGATGTTATTAAAGCAATTGTTGGCCAGCTATCAGACAATGGTGGCAAAGTCGATACCATTTCTATTTTGCAACCTGAGTTGGTTAAATACCTGTATGACAAAAACAATGATGAGGCAAGATGGAGCAGGGAAGCAAAGTGGACTCCAGCGGGCAGTTTGCTGATCAAGTTCATTGAAAACGCTAGATTGTATGGCTTGTTCCCGGATGATTACCATTTTGGAAATATATCAGGCATCAACCAGCAGTTTGAAACAGATAGTGAAGCGAGAAAAGATGCGGTTCGCTGGTCGAAGGCAGATGTGCTCCTGACGGATGGATTGCTGCAGATCATTAACCATGTAAAACTGGGACGGTTGCCGAAAGACAGTATAACGCTGCGGACCGATTCCGTTCTCACGAAAGAATTTTACGAACAGCAGGTAGAAGATATAATACAATCTATTTCTGTGACCAGGATCGTTGACTCGCTGGAGCCGTCGGTTAAGGAATATCATGATTTAAAAGAAGGAATAAAAGACTTTTTGGACAGCGCAGTATTCAAAGACTATACAAGGGTTCCATATCCCATTATCGATACGCCAGCGTACAGGTTAGCATTACGAACAAGATTATTTGAAGAAAGCCTGCTTGACTCTCTCACGGATTCAGTGCATGTTCCCAATGCATTAAAAAAATACCAGGCAAAAATGAAATTAAAAGTGGACGGAAAGGCAGGCGCTGAAACGATCCGTTCACTAAACTTAACAGACAAAGACAAGTTTGCGCGTATTGCTTTGAGCCTTGATAAGTACAAAATGCTCCCTGCAAAAATGCCGGAGAAATATGTTTGGGTGAATCTAGCGGGATATTACATGCAATTAAAAGACAGCGATTCGGTGAAGATTTCTTCGAGGGTTGTTATCGGGAAGCCGCTGACACGAACACCAGAATTAACGAGTTCGATCTCTGAGATGATCACTTATCCGCAATGGAGCGTTCCACAAAGTATTATTGTAAAAGAATTTCTGCCCGAGTTAAAAAAAGATCCTGGTTACCTGGCAAAGAAAGGATTTAGTTTGCTCGACATGAAAAATGAAGAGGTGGATCCATATTTTGTAGACTGGTCCAAATATAAATTAGGCATTCCATATAAAATTGTACAGGGTAGCGGTGACGACAATGCACTTGGGATAATGAAATTCAACTTTCCGAATAAATATGCCGTCTACCTGCATGACACAAACCAGCGCTATCTTTTTGCGCAGTCGTCGAGGGCCCTGAGTCATGGGTGTGTGCGCGTGCAAGAATGGCAGAAACTATGTAATTACATTCTACAGAATGATAGTACGTATGTCACATCTTTAGGCAACAACTCCTTTACGAAGGCGGATTCCGTCTCAAAATGGCTTGGTAAAAAAGAAAAACATTTTATTCCCGTAAAATTTCGAATTCCCTTATTTATTCGCTATTTTACCTGTGAGGGTAAGGATGGTAAAATAGTTTTTTACGATGATATCTATGATGAGGACAACAGGTTAAAAGAAAAAT
>DASYSW010000204.1:0-1600 GCA_036002905.1 Chitinophagaceae bacterium | reverse complement strand
AAACATCGCCTTTGAACAGGTCATCGAAATCCTGGTCGTATCGTGTCGAAATTTTATCATCCTCACCAGTAAAAAGTACATAGATTCCCTTTTCAGAATACAGGATCTTGAATTTGGTTGTATAGATCTTGCCACCTTCATCAAGTTTTGTCAAATAATTCCACTCTGTTTTGCTCCATTCACTACCATCATCTTTTCCCGTAAGATCAAAGTCAGAACATTTCTTTACGACGAAAGGAGCGATTTTCTGTGACTGACTCGCTTCACGACCATCTCCACGGTTAATGTTGGTAAGCATGATTGTCAATATTAAGATTAGTAGGTTCATCCATTTTGATTGAAGAAAGTTGGATCATTAATGATCTACTTCATGTTTACATTTTATTCGTGTGTTCCAACTTCTTTTTCACGACGTCTGCCGGATATTTTAATGCCAGTTTCCTTATTTCATAATTGAATTCTTTAAAAGTCTCTTCCCACAAGCGGGCTTCTTCTTCCGTGTATTCATAAAACCCATGAGCATTTGCTATGCCCCGGCCACCTTTCCGAACTATATCGTCAATCAGACGCGGGACCGCTGTATCATTGTTAAGTGTGGGAAACAAGTCTTTCATTACTGTATGATAGGCAGGCACTCCAGTCAGGTCCATCCAGCGAAATACGCCAACCAGGGTCATAAAATAGCCTGCATTGTTACGACAGGATCTGTCCACATCTTCAACAGTCGCGTAACCATTTTCAACAAGATAAAATGCCTCCCGGTACATGGCGTACATAAGGCGGTTAGTGATGAAGCCGCGAATATCCTTCCTCACCAGGATCGGTTCTTTTCCCCATTGATGCGACAGGTTATATAGATATTCCGCCTTACTGACATTGCTTAAATCGCCGCATATTATTTCAAGAAAACGGGTAGTGTGGGAAGGTTCTGTCCAATGTAATCCGAAGAAACGTTCCGGGTACTTCGTTTGCTTTTGCAGCATACTGATCGGTATGGCAGATGTATTGCTCGTCAACAACGCATCCGTTGCAATAACCCGTTCAATTTTTTCATACACCGATCTCTTAATATCGATATTTTCTATGGTGCATTCAATAACGAGGCTGCAATGTTTCAATGAATCGTAATCCTCAGTGATAGTAAGTCGTGCCAGGTAGTGATCGGGCGAATCATTTACAAGGCCTTCCTCCTTCGATTTTCGAAGATGCTCTGTGATACGATTTTTTGCATGGTTAAGGTCATCTGGTATGGGCGCAACTGCCACCACCGGGTGGCCCGCTATTAAAAGGCAGGTGGTGATACTGCAACCCATCAGCCCGAGCCCTACCACGCCGGTACTTAAATTTTTCGTGTCAATAAATTCTGCCATAAGGATAATTAATTTATTTTCTGTGTATTTAATAAGTAGCCCTGCCGCCGGACAAATCAAATGTAAATCCAGTGCTAAAACTGTTTTCGCGTGACACTATAAATACAGCCATGTTTGCAACTTCTTCTAATGTCCCACAACGTTTCATGGGTATTTTGTCCGTCATATATTTTATTTGTTCGCCTGGCATAGCATCTAATAAGGGGGTTTTTATTACTGCGGGAGCTAAC
>DASYSW010000203.1:0-5101 GCA_036002905.1 Chitinophagaceae bacterium | reverse complement strand
ATGATAGATCGCAAATAAGCAGGCAGTAAAAAGAATGAGACAATACCATTTTAAGAGCTTTTGTCGTGTAACTCCATTTATATAGTCACAGCAACAAAGAGATAATGGAATTATCACAAGTGCAGACTTTAACCGGATATTTTTCCATCCCTGCTCCATGTCGGTGGTATATAGCAGGGATGCAAACTGAAGAAGAAAAAACAAACCGCAAGAGATTGCCAGCGGATTAATTATGTTCCGGTTAAAAACGCTTTTTTGTTCAATTCTGTTTTTTAACAAACCGGCCACGAGCAACAAACCGATAGAGATGCTGCTGACAGCTCTGAAGGCGAATACCAGGCTGACAAAAAAGGCCAGGTAGAGTACAAACAAAAGATCATTGAATCTCCTGGTATAATTATTTTCAGGCATTTGAGGATGCTCTTTTTTTCAATCGCTCCGAGACGGAATGTACAACTGTAAAAATGAATGCGATAAAGAGACAAAAAAGAATACCTAATAAGATCATCACCCTTACGCTAATGCTCACGGGTGTATTCAAGGGAACAAAACTTTGTAATACCTGTATGCCACTACTGCTAAATTGCAATTCTTCCCGGTAACCGAGAAGCTTTTCATTCATGTCGATAAATTCTTTATTGACCCCTGGTATATCAAGCATGTACGAAGTAGCATTTTTCTCCCTGGAAGTAATAACTGTTTCAATGTTTTTTTTTACGGAATCCAATTTTTGAATTTCAGCCGTTACCTTGTCAATAAGAGTTTCAACATCTTTTTTTCGTAGGGATAATCTTTGTTTTACATACTCAGTATTATTGAGTCCATAAACAAGCGCCTTCTGTAATCCCGGCAATACAGCATTATCCTTTACCCTTGCGTCGATATAAAATCCATTTGGATTACTTGCAGAATAGTTCTTTAGTATTTCGGAACCTTCAATGCTTACTACACTGCGAAGCATATTTTCATCGCAATTAAAAGATTGCGACAGTGCCGAGTATTCATGTCTTTTTAAAAGCTCATTCCAATAATTGATGATTTCGATTTCCTCCAGGTTTGTTAAAAATGATGAATGCAGGATAAGCCTCGATTTGTACATCTTGCCGGAGGTGTAGTACCTGAGGCATCCTAGCGCGATGCCTGCAACAACTGCAACGATAAATGTGATGCGATATCTGCGGAAAAAGACAAAGGCTCTTTCTACAATATTGATAAGGTCAATATCGTCAGAAGCCATATACTGTGCTTTACCGTTTCTCATACATTACTACATAATATTCTTCCCAACTCTTATCGGCTTATGGGTATCTTTAGTTGCTTTATATATTAGGCTCCAGAGGCAACCTTTTTTGTTGATTTCTAGTTGGGAAAGTTGGCCCAGTAGGTAATTTAATAAGTCTATGAAGGTAAACAAATACTTTCCTTTCGCATTTATCTATTTTTTTATCAATTCATTGGCATTGCCCTTTGGAATGACCTATACCGCTTTGCTTGCCCCCTTTTTTTATATCTGGATTTTACTAACGAGAAAGAAGGAGGTTGTTTTTCCGTTTATTATAGTCCTTGCGCCGTTTATTGTTGTCCAGGTTCTGCATGTTGATGTGGTAAGAAAAGTATATTTCTATTCTTTATTAAACGTGGTTTTTGTTTATATCTTTTGCCAGGCGGTTTATACCTTCCTAAATGTTTGCCTGGATGTTGAAAGGATATTCAGAAAACTGCTTATCATCAATTTTATTCTTTGCCTCGCATCTATTGTTCTGTATGTCACCCCCTGGGATGATCTTGTCTGGATCCAGCAGGAGTTGACAGAAGGAGTAAAGGATTTTCGGCGCTTGAAACTTTTTACTTATGAAGCCTCACACTATGCGACCCTTTTCGTGCCGATCTTTTGTTTTTACTTTCTTCAATACCTTTTCCAGTGGAATAAGATAAAAGGATGGCTGCTTTTGCTGATGATCTTTCTGCCATTTGCTTTATCCTTTTCATTTGGGGTCATGGCTGCTCTTTTACTATCAGGTCTCCTGACTTTTATTTTTTATTTCAAGCCCCTCGTGCGAAAACGAAGGGTTTTTAACGGGATTATTTTCTTTAGTAGTTTTTCGACTCTTCTTGTCGGTGTTATCTATTTCTTTTTCCAGAACAGTTTTCTTGTGCTGAGACTAGCTAACATTTTTTCAGGCAGGGACAGTTCCGGAAAAGGCCGAACATCCGATGCTTTTTTCCTCGCCAGGAAGTTGCTTGAAAAGAAAGATGAATACTGGGGAGTGGGATTTGGCCAAATAAAGATCATTGGAGCGGATGTGATTCGTCACTATTACATGTACGGCGAGAATTTTGTGGCGACTATACCGAACGCAGTGGCCGAGACCTACACAATTCTTGGATGGACGGGGGTGACTCTGCGAATGTGTCTTGAGATCTTTTTGTTCTTTCGAACCAGGGTCTGGACAAATTACTACCGGCTTTGGCTTTTCCTATTCATGTTCATTTTTCAGTTTGCAGGAAGTTTTATAACCAATGTCGCCGAATACGTGATTTGGATTTTGGCTTTTACAAAAGTATTTGAACAATTTGATGCAAAGAGCGGGGAGGTGATCGTTACACGGCCCTCGCTACCGGCGGTTGGATGATCAGTTTTGGCTGACCGCATAAACTGAGCATGAGATTTTCGTATTCATCAACGATTTTTTCCCGGTTATAGATAGTCCTGATCTTTTCCATATTTATCTTCTTCCATTGATCGATCAATGAAGAATTCCTGGGAGCGTTGATGATTCTCGTTACATCGCTTTCGCCGGGAAAATAGTCCGTTTCGTTTTGTAACACTGCCTTGTTAAATTGATTATCATGTGCGGCTATGCGGCATCCACAGGCCATTGCTTCAAGCAGTGACGGGTTTGTTCCTCCGACTGAATGACCATGGAAATAAAGCGAGCAATAGTAGCGGAGATTGTCCAACTCTGCCTGGTCATAGATGGCGTCGGAAAATTTCAGGGCTGCATTTTTATATGCCGAAGTGATGTGACGTCCGAATTTGTTTTTAATGTTCCCGATAATGAACAAGGGATAAGGGTGGTTTGATGCGAGGTGCCCTTTAATGATCATTTCAATATTATTTTCCGGCTCCATTCGTGAGATCAACAGAAAATATTGATTCGGTTGAAGATCATATTTTTTAAGTACCGACACTTCAGGGTTAGAAAAAACATCAGCTCCGTAAGGAATGTATATTGGCTTTTTACCGTAAGTATTTAGCAAATACTTCTGCATATCAGGGGAGTCAGCAATCATTGTGTGTGCATTCCTTGCTGCCAGGGACTCTGCCCATTTCAAAAAACGTTGAGTGAATTTGTTGTATTTGCTTCGTCTCCATTCCAGGCCGTCCATATTAACGATGTTAATTGCTTTCGCGGGCCATAACCGATGCCAAAGTGAATCGCTTGTGTACCCAAGGTGCAGTAGGATATCAAAATCTTGTTTTCTGGCGTCGCGAATGCAATTCAGATCATAAATAAATTGCCCGGCCGTTCCCAATTTATCTTCCAGGTCGCGGCAATGGACGATCCTGACATTTTTCCATTCGTCTTCTTTGTAAGGATGCAGGCTTGAATTGTAGACGAATACTTCGTGACCCCTCTCATGTAAGCCGATAGAAAGTTGCTCGGCAAATTGCTCGAATCCACCGTATGCATTGGGGATCCCTCGTGTTCCAAGTATTCCGATTTTCATTAATCACATTTTTACAGCAGACAGGATGCTTTGCATAACTCCTTCCGCCGTTCTTTTCCATGTATATTGCCGGGACCATTCCAGCCCTTCTCTTTTTTTCTGCTCGTAAAGAGTTTTATTTTTTAGAAGGCTGTTTATTTTTTCCGCTATATTTTTTGGATTACGTGGATCTATGAACAATGCTGCATGGCTGCATACCTCCGGCATTGAGGTCGTATCCGAAACTATTACCGGTATTCCGGAAGCCATAGCCTCTAATGGGGGCAAACCAAAACCTTCTGCGAAAGATGGAAAACAAAAAGCTTTCGCCATCGCATAGATGGCGGCCAGTTCATCGTCGGCGACAAATCCTGTGAATATTATTCTTTCCTTTATTTCTTTTTGTGCAAGGAGTTCACTTATTCCGGGTGCTTTCCAGTCTTCGCTCCCAACAATTACCAGCGGAATATTTTTGTCGTCCAGGAACCGCAATGATTTCATCAATCCCCGGATATTTTTTCTTGCGTTCAGGCGCCCGGCAAAAAGTAAATAAAATTCTGGCAGCTTATACTTCTCCTTAACCATGCATAAAAATGCCGGGTTATGCTGGTAATAGGGTTTAAAAATATTTGTGACTCCTGAAGGTGCTAGATCAATGGGTTGATGCGGCTTGGTGAATCGAAACCGGATCAATTCACTTTTCACAAACTGGGTGGTAGTTATCACCCGGTCAGCCGAAGACGTGATCCATTTAAGTGGCTTGAAATAAAGCCGTTCCTTCCAGGTAAAAAATTGCGGGTAATTTTTGAATAAAATGTCGTGAATAAAAACGATGGATTTGAACTTTCCCTTTTTCATGAAAAAGGTCTGAAATAAAACGGCATCCAATTGTAGTCGATTTGCATAGCCAGGAAGAATTATCAGGTTAGATACCATATTTAAGTTAGCCCAGATATAGTGAATTTTTATATTCTCGTTTTTAAAGGGAAGCGTAAAATTTTTATGTCTTTTATCGAGAAAAATATGCCACTCTATCTCGGGTTGCAAAGCAAACAATTCGGGTAGGATATTTTGAATGAATAGCTTGCCACTAATATGCCCGGTAAATAGCCATTTTGCATCGATACCGATTTTCATGTTGTGTTTTTCCATTATCAGAACGACGGAGGGCTTTGAAAAGATGCCTGACACTTCAAAATTCCCGTGGCAATCAGATATTTTCGTATTTATTTTGCACCAAACCTGAATTATCAGTTAAATCACGGACACTATGCATTATCTAATAACCGGCGGCGCTGGCTTTATCGGAAGTAATCTTATACGTCACCTGTTTGCTGCAAACGAAGAAGTCTCTGTTACCTGCCTGGATGATTTCGACCCATTTTATTCA
>DASYSW010000202.1:0-2355 GCA_036002905.1 Chitinophagaceae bacterium | reverse complement strand
ACTCGGTTGCCAGAAAATGGAGAGACCGACTCTCAGCAGCGATTACCCGCAAGACCATGAGGTAACACCGACAACACCTCTTCGATTTTTTTTAAGTTTCGATTCAACGGAGACAGCGGATCAGCAGATCAATATTCGTTTTAAAGACAGCATTTCGGGATACCCGAGTTTTTTCCCGGCTTCGTCAATTACGTACTCTGGTGGAGTTAATGGAACCGCTTACGATGGTCCGACCGACGCTTACTTAAGCTACGTTAATCCGAATGATTTTGTTTCAACAGCAGAAAGTTTCACAGTTGCTTTCTGGGAAAAACGAAACGGAGCGCCTTCCGGCAACGCAGCGTTTGTATATAATATTTCATCATCCAATGGCAACTGGGCAAATACGACCATGTTCTTGTTGTTCGACTGGAGCAACCCGGCGAATAATGATTCCGCAATTCTGAAATTGTATTTGGTTGACAAAAACTCAAGCGATGCATGGCTAACGTGGGAAGGACCAAACCGTGTGCCCGGCATACAGGATAACAATTGGCATCACTTAGCTTTTGTCTATGATGCTGCTACGTCTAAGCTTACTTTGTATGTGGACGGAGTACCTAACGGCCACGTGCCGGAATGGGCGGGCCACGGTCCGGTAAATATGGACGGAACTAAAGTATCAGGATTTAATGTCGGTGGAAGAAACACTACCGACCTTGGATGGGGACAGGAATGGGGTGGTGCTCTTGACCAGTTCAGACTTTACAATACAGCATTATCTGCTTCGGAAGTACAGGCCCTGGTTAGCGGCAAAATGTAAGCTTTTCGTTTTAAGGTTTTTTAAATTATAAACAAAAGGCTGAAATTCTGTTTCAGCCTTTTTTACATTAAGGTGCTTCATAAGAAAAAACTTTCTGGCGATAGTAAGTATATAATTTTCCTGGGGATCATCATCTCCTCTGTTTTCTTTTTGGCGAGGTGCGTAAACAATGATGATAAACAGGAAAAGAATCCAGCGAATGACAAATTCAAAAAATTTGCAGGGTCCAACACCTGCGCCAATTGCCACCGGGATATTTATAATAAACATCTCCTGACCGAACATCATTTGACCTCGGCACCTTCTAATGAAAAAAATATTTTAGGAAGTTTTGAAGCGGGAGAAAATGTGTTTGCTTTTGACCCTTTCACAGACGTGAGAATGGAAAAACGAGACAGCGGTTTTTACCAGGTGGAATACAATAATGGAAAAGAGATACGGCAAGGAAGATTTGATGTAGTGGTTGGTTCCGGAAGGAAAGGGCAAAGCTACCTGAGCTGGATAAATAACAGGTTAGTTCAACTGCCCATCACTTATTTTTCTCCCGAAAAGCAATGGTCCAATAGTCCGGGCTACCCACCCCATACGGTCGCTTTTTACAGGCCCATCACCTCAAGATGCCTTGAATGTCACAGTACCTATTTTGAAAAGACATCTGATCCGTCGGCAAAACTTGAAACATTCGACCATCATAATATTATCTATGCTGTGGACTGTGAGAAATGTCATGGACCTGCGGCGGAACATGTAAAGTTTCATTCCGAAAATCCGTCCGTCAAAGGCGCAAAATTTATAGTTAACCCAGGTAAACTTTCCCGCGAGCGTTTATTGGATCTCTGCGCCCTATGTCACGGGGGTGCACTGACAAAAACAAAACCTTCGTTTCAGTTTCAAGCAGGTGATACACTGTCAAATTATTTTTCACTCCAGGCCGTCGTCCAAAACGCCGACAATATCGACGTACACGGAAATCAACAGGGATTGCTTTCGTTGAGCAAATGCTTTGTGCTCGGTAAGGTCACTTGTATCAGTTGTCATAATGTTCATGAAAATGAAAATGGGAAAATCGAAATATTTTCACAACGATGCGTCAATTGCCACAGCGAGGGTCACGAAAAGATTTGTAAAATGACAAATCAAATTGGGCCATCCATCACGCAAAATTGCATCGACTGCCACATGCCAAAGCAGCTTTCACACGCAGTCGCTGTTTATTTGCAGGGGGCAGACGCACCGACACCGGCGCTCATGCGAACCCACTATATAAAGACCTATGCAAATGAAACGCAGAAAATTTTAAACTTGCTAAAAAAACAAAATTCGTCTCGCAAGCAACCGTAGAATCTAAACAATGAAGATCAAATTATCCATATTACCTGCATTGATTTGTTTTTGTTTTTTAATGATGACTTTTGTTTCCTGTCATCGTTCAAATACTTTATTTACCTCCTTGTCTTCCTCCAAAACGGGCATTGATTTTACCAACACACTTGAAAGAAAAAAAGCTTTTGGCATCCTTTATTATCTATACTACTACAACGGTGGTGGAGTGG
>DASYSW010000201.1:0-8322 GCA_036002905.1 Chitinophagaceae bacterium | reverse complement strand
GGCTGATTTACGATAACCAGGAATAGAATATAACCGCTATATGCTAAAGTATATCTTACGAAGAGCACTATATGGCATACTGGTATTGATTGGCGTTGTAATACTGGTATTTTTTTTATTCCAGGGTATTGGAGATCCTTCCCGGCTAATAATGGGACAAAGCGGTGATTCAGCAACGCAAGCCGGAATCCGGAAGGAGCTTTATTTGGATCAGCCAAAATGGAAACAATTCGTCCTTTACCTCAATGATGTTTCTCCCCTGTGCGTTCATAGCAAAGAAGACATCGAAAAAAAGAATCTCAAAGGATTTTTTGTAGGCAACAACCCAAAGTTTGGAATTAAAGTTCCCTATCTACGGCGCTCTTATCAATCGAAAAGGGATGTGGGGACCATTTTACTGGAAGCTTTTCCAGGCACATTGATACTGGCGCTGGCTGCGATGATCATCGCGGTATTGGCTGGTATTCCGTTGGGGGTAGTGGCGGCTGTTAAACAAAATACCTGGCTCGATACTTCTTCCATATTTATAAGCATTGCGGGTATTTCTGCTCCTTCTTTCTTTATGGGTATCATTATCGCCTACGTTTTTGGTTTTGCCCTGAGTTCCTGGACAGGTCTTCATATTACTGGTAATTGGTTTGAGGTGGATGAAATATCCGGTCAGCGGCACCTCGCATTAAAAAATTTAGTGCTTCCTGCGATTACTTTGGGCATCCGGCCATTGTCTATCATCACCCAGTTAACCCGAAGCGCGATGCTGGACGTTCTTGACCAGGATTATATCCGTACTGCCTACGCCAAAGGGTTAAGCAAAAGAGCAGTTGTTTGGAAACATGCCCTCAAAAATGCGCTAAACCCGGTGATCACCGCAATTACGGGCTGGTTTGCTGAATTGTTAGGAGGGGCTTTCTTCGTGGAGTACATTTTTGGCTGGAAGGGCATTGGCAAGGTGACAGTAGACGCTTTGGAGAAGCTTGACTTTCCTGTGGTGATGGGCTCGGTACTTCTGTCGGCCACGTTTTTTGTACTTATTAATATTCTTGCTGATCTTTTGTATGGGATCATCGACCCACGCGTCAGTATTAACTAATTGAAAAAAAATTTTCACATTAGGTTTTTGGTGGTTTAATTTTTGTAAATTGTATTTAGCCACGATACCTTGTCATGTCGGAAAACAATAGTTCCACGGAAGGGGCCAAATTAAATTAGTAACCGGTTTGGTGTGAAAAACATCAGGCACAATTCCAATACCATGGAACGAATAACATTAATTCTTGAGCGAAAAGGAGCGCATCTTCATACCGTCTCCTGCGATTCACCAATTACAGATGCTTTGCAGCAAATGCGTTCGGAAAATGTAGATTATTTGGTAGTGCTGAATGATAACGATAGGTTCTTAGGTATACTCACTGATCATGACATAGCGACAAAGATCCTTTCAGGAAGAAAGCCGTTTCACAAAACTTCAGTGAGGGAAGTAATGAATACCAGGTTGCCGGTGGTCACTACTGAAGATACAGTTGAAAAATGCATGAAAGTTATGCGGCAGCATAATGTACGGTTCATACCGGTATTTGATGGATTTGATTTTAAAGGAGTGGTCTCTACAGATGATCTCATTTACGAGGTTGTGAAAAATCGGATGGATGTATTTGATCCGGAAGATGACCATTCATATACTTTCGCCTGATTACTGCACGACTATTTTACTGATGATTCGTTGACCAAGGGCTTCATTTACCCGTTGAATGATTTTTTCTTTCTGAAAAATAAGCTCGTGCTTCAACGGTGCTACTTGTGTGCTGATAAATAATGTATCGTTGATGACCTGGAGTTTATCAGTATAACGCGCAATGGTCTTTCCCATAATCTTTTCCCAGGCATCCTCGATTTGTAACGCCTGGACGTCTCCTTTTAACCGGCTTTGGTCAAGGAATTTCTTTATTGCATCCCGCATTGAGTACTCGGACATGATCAAAAAATTACAGGCCTCCAACGGAGTCTTCCGGACAAAAATAGGCTAAAAGGTCCATAGAAATCCTTAGGAAAGAAATACACCACCGACTTATTCGGACAAGTCTACCAGTTGATATGATTGATTTAATGGATCAAGATGTTGTTGTAATCTTTCCTTATTTGTATCTGTAATAAATACCTGCCCGTCGTTTTCCATACACACGCGTTGGAACAGGTTTGCGATTCTCTCTTCATCCAGTTTTTCAAAAACATCGTCGAGCAAAAGGAGAGGGGCAAAGCCTTTTTCGTTTTTTAATATTTCTATTTCAGCAAGCTTTAATGCGAAGAGCAGGCTTTTTTTTTGTCCTTGTGATGCTATGATTTTAAATGATTGCTCGTTTAAATTAAATTCAAGGTCATCCCTGTGAATTCCAGCGGTTGTGCGTAACGCCATCATATCCCTGGGTTGATTGATCCTGAGCAATTCCTGAAAGGAAACCTGGAGCAGTTCGCTGTCATAGAACAAATTGATATTTTCCCTGAAATCTTTTGACCCGAATTGCTTTGAAATTTCAGTATAAAGTTTTTTTACCATTGGGAGAAATTTCACCAAAAACTCTCTTCTTTTTTCAAAGATCTTTTCCCCGGGCTCTCGTAGCTGATCATCAAGAACGCTTAACAAGGAAAGGTCTTTGTTCCCGGTTTCTGCGAATGCTTTTAATAAAGAATTTCTTTGCAGTAAAACTTTATTGTAGAGGATCAATTGTTGCAGGTAGTCTCCGTCTAATTGCGAAAGCAAGGCGTCGATAAATCGCCTTCTTTCTTCACCTCCGGCTGTGATGATCTGAATGTCGTCAGGTGCGATGATGACGCAAGGATAATGACCAATATGCCTGGAAAATCTTTCATAGGGCTGACCATTGATAGAAAACTCTTTCTTACCGCTCTCTCGCAAAATACAAACTGCTTTTTCCGGTTTATCCCAAATCTCAAATTGTCCCTCCAGCCGAAAGCCGTTATATCCTTTCAAGATATTGTTAGCATCTCTTGTAAAGTAACTTTTTGTGAAACAGAGGTAATGAATAGCGTCGAGCAAATTGGTTTTCCCGATCCCATTACGCCCTGAAATGCAGACTATTCTCCCGGTGAATTGAATGGAACGGCCCAGGTAATTCTTGAACTGGATCAATGAAATGTTTTTCAACCTGAGCATAGATTTGCAAGATAAGGTTTGGACATCGAGGCGGTGGTATGGGCTATTGAATTTTTTTGAAAATGCTTTTGTCACTAAGGTCAAATCCGTTATCTTTGCGACCCTCATTCAATGAGACCATTGCCTGAAGAGGCCCGCCAAGAGTCCCGGTCGGTCGGGAACGCCTCAAGGGTGGAATTTAAAAGCATGCAAAATGCCTAAGGTAAAAACAAACTCCAGCGCCAAAAAGAGATTTAAAGTAACGGCTACTGGAAAGATCACCCATCAAAAGAGTTTCAAACGTCACATCCTGACAAAAAAATCAAAAAAACGCAAACGCAACATGCGCAAAGATGGTGAAGTTGCCAAATCCCATGTTGACTTCGTGAAACGTTTATTAAGACTCAAGTAAGGAGCAAGAAGCAAGGTACGGGCATAAGCAAACCTGTCCTTGATCCGTGAACCTTCAACATAACTCTTCAAAATTTAAACTTCTTAAAATATGCCTCGTTCAGTAAATGCGGTTGCCAGTAAAGCCCGCCGCAAGAAAATACTCAAACAAGCCAAAGGTTTTTATGGCAAGCGGAAAAACGTTTATACGGTTGCCAAAAACGTTGTAGAAAAAGGTATGACCTACATGTACGTAGGCCGTAAACTTAAAAAAAGAAATTACCGCCAGTTATGGATCGCCCGTATCAATGCAGCTGTTCGTGCTGAAGGATTGACCTACTCACAATTCATTCACAAACTAAATGAAAAAGGCATTGATCTTGACCGCAAGGTACTGGCTGATCTTGCTATGAACAATCCCGAAACTTTTAAGAACCTCATAGCAGAGGTTAAATAGTTTGCTTTATTCGAGAGAACAACTACGCGCCGTCTTCTTTTGGGGACGGTTTTTTATTGGCCTCATCCCGACCTTCTCCAAAGGAGAATGCCATCACCGCACAGCCCTCACTTTTCGAAGGGTCAAATATCTTTTCCAACTGGGTATAAGGGGAGGATGAGACTACTGGCCTTAAAAAAAATCCCCCCGAAAAATATCAAACAATTACATTTGTCCCCGTTAACAAATTGCTTCCCCAATCCTTACTTTGTCAATGACAAATTCTTATCTCGACCTTGTTCAACAAACTTTTAATTTTCCGCAGGAAGGCTTTGAAGTGAAAGATGGCTACCTGCAATTTAATGGCGTAGATGTAAAAGCATTGATCGATAAATATGGCACACCGCTGAAGATAAGTTATCTGCCGAAGATCGGTAACCAGATAAAAAAGGCGAAGCAAATGTTTGCGGCAGCGTTCAAGAAGCACAAATACGAAGGGAAGTATTTTTATTGTTATTGTACCAAAAGCTCGCATTTCAGTTTTGTAGTAGAGGAAGCATTAAAGCATGAGATACATTTAGAGACCTCCTATGCATATGATATCGAGATCATCAAAAAATTGTATGAGAAGAAAAAGATCTCAAAAGACATCCAGGTGATCTGTAACGGCTTCAAACAAAAAAATTATACAAGAAGAATCGCCAGCCTTTTAAATTCAGGATTTACCAATGTCGTCCCGATCCTGGATAATAAGGAGGAGCTAAGAGAATATGCAAAAGCGGTAAAAGTGCCTTTTAAGTTGGGCATTCGCGTGGCTGCCGAGGAAGAACCGACTTTCCCTTTCTATACTTCACGACTTGGTATCCGCGCCAAGGATATTCTTGAGTTTTATGTTGACAGGATCGAAGGATATGAAAGTAAGTTCCAGTTAAAGATGTTACACATTTTTCTGAACAAGGGGATCAAGGATGACATTTACTACTGGAGCGAGTTAAACAAGATCATTAATCTTTATTGCCAGCTAAGGAAGATTTGCCCCGAATTGGATTCGATCAATATAGGTGGGGGTTTCCCGATTAAGCACTCCTTGGGATTTGAGTACGACTATCAATTCATGATCAATGAAATTGTTGGCAACATAAAATCGGCTTGTAAAAAAGCAAAGGTTCCAATGCCGGATATTTATACAGAGTTTGGAAGCTTCACGGTAGGAGAGAGCATGGCTCACATCTACAGCGTTGTTGGTCAAAAGATGCAAAACGACCGCGAGATCTGGTATATGATCGACTCCTCGTTTATCACCACTCTTCCTGACACATGGGGCATTGGCGAGAGATTCCTGCTTCTCCCGATTAATAAATGGGATGCAGATTATCAGAGAGTGGTCCTCGGAGGTATGACTTGTGACAGTCACGATTATTACGATTCAGAAGAACACATCAATGAAGTATTCCTGCCCAAGATAAATAATGGAGAGCCATTGTATGTAGGGTTCTTTCATACGGGTGCCTACCAGGACCAGATTAGCGGCTATGGTGGAATAAAACATTGTCTCATTCCTTCGCCGAAGCACGTTCTCCTGGGTTATGATAAAAACGGGAAATTGGTTGATACTCTTTATGCAAAAGAGCAAACTGCTCAAAGCATGCTAAAAATACTCGGGTATATGTAAGAAAAAAGCCCTTCAGTGAGGGCGGATTTGTGAGCCGGCCACAAAATCGTTTCACAAAATAAAGGGCTTAACAAAAATTAATAGCGATATCTGCGATGGCTGTCGTTATATCGTTTCCATTCGTTGTACTCGTGTTTATTGTAGCGAACCTTGCCAATATAAGATCTGTCAAGATAATACCTGTTATCATATCCCCTCCAATAAACATATCCCTGGGGGTTACGATAATAATAACGCCCATCCGGGTACCTTGTTGCATAAAATCCAGGCCCGGAGCCAATGACCAATGATGCAGAGGTACCACCATATGGATAGTAACTCGAACTACAGCTGGCAAGTATGCTCACAAATGCTATTAGAATTGCCGCCTGTATAATTCTGATTTTTTTCATAACTATAGTTTATTTTATATTGGGTAAAACAATTTATTTGCCGAAAAATCTTAAACAGTTTAACATGAAAAAAGCTTTAATTACACTTTTTGCAATCTTTTTGTTAACTCCATATTTGGACGCTCAAACAACGGAAGACTCTGTTAAGGCAGTGGTAAAACAGCTATTTGTGGGTATGAAAAATTCAGATGCAATCATGATCCAGGGTGCTTTTGCCGACAGTGCAATTTTGCAAAGTGTTGGAAGAAGTAAGGAAGGAAAAATAGTAATTGAAAACGAGAAGATCGATGAATTTGCAAAATTCATAAGCACACTTAAGAAGGGCGCGGCAGATGAACAAATTGTTTTTGAGTCTGTAAAAATAGATGGACAGTTAGCAATGGTTTGGGCGCCTTATAAGTTTTATTTTGAAGGAAAATTTAGTCATTGCGGTGTTGATTCTTTTCAATTGGTTTTTATCAACGGGCAATGGAAGATCCAATACCTGATCGATACAAGACGTAAGCAACCGTGCGAATGATCATTTTGTTTTCAGCCGGTATTTTTTATTCACCTTAGGGCTGTTAAAATAATTGTTCAATTCTTCTTCCGTCATATCATTGGTGAAATCAACCGGAACGTCAATGAGCTGAATTTGTGCTTGCTTTAATTCATCTTTTAGTTTTGTCGTTTTTTGAACAATGTCCGGATCTCTTTCTCCGACCAATGTGTTATCTGTAATCATATACTCAAGTCTTTTGATTGACGTCCTTATCAAAGACGCCTGGTTCTGATCGACGATCTTTGCTGGTACAGCTGCTTCTTTTATTGGGACGAGGGCCACGCCGACACTTGGCAATACCTTACCAACGTTTTGAGCCCCCGTACCACTTGAAGTGCTTAGAATGGTCCCTGTTAAGGCAGTTGTTGCGCTTGTAAGATCGAAGCCCGTTCGCGCAGATTTGTTTTTTTTCACGCCTTTGTCAAGTTGTAAGAAGGTATACTTCAATTGCCGGACATAAGTATTTACGTTTTTCACGACAAGGTTATATTCTGCAAGGGCAAAAGGATAGTTCAACGCATTTCTTACAACCACCCTGACGTTTGCCGTATCATGAACCTGGGATTTTGTTGATCCAATGAAACTCAGATTCACCGCCAGCGAATCCTTTCCCTTGACAAAATCGAAATCCGGCGTCCAGTTGAACTCATCATTGCATTTCGTCACCAATGAAAAGTTTTTAAGAGGAACGCTGCTGCTGAAAAGAATATCCTCAATAGGAAAGCTTCCGGTTTCACATTGTACCTTAAAACTGACCGTTTCTCCTTCATCGACATATAGCAACCCGGCCACAGTTGGTTTGACTTTTGAAGGAATGATATCGGTGTTGAAAAAAAGCAAAGTGAAAGATGTGTCAGCTCTGTCACCCGGGTTAAGAAGATTCTGAACCCCTATCGCAACTTTATAAGGAAAATCATATCTCAATTTACCCGACAGAAAATATGATTTCTCGGCTTTAAAAGTCAATAGGCCATCGTCCTTGTTTATTTTTAATCCAACAGGGGAATTCTTAAGGAACCAGTAATATTTTGACTGATCCCGGTTAATTTCGAATTGGTAAGAAAGTGTAGAATCAACATGCTGGGTAAAATACGGGTTTAAATTAATGATCCGCAAAGACGAATCCTCCACATTTGCTGAGGTTGTGTGAACGACGCTGTCAGTAAACTGTGCAAAAGAACATTTGATGACAAAGATCAACAGGGTCGACCAAAAAGATTTCTTCATGAGGGTTGTCTTGATAAAGGCGTGCAAATTACTTCATTTCAGAAAAAATTAGTTTTAAAGAAATGAAAATAAAAAACCCTCCTAGGATAGAAATCCGGAGGGGTATAAACCAAAACCAACTGCTTATGAGAAAATCTTCGACAAATAATTTATTTTACTAAAATCTCTTTTGCTGAAGCTTTGACTTCCTCTTTTCTCGGAAGGTTTAATGTTAAAACGCCGTTAACATATTTTGCTTCAATTTTTTCTGCATCGACTTTTTCATCAATTGTAAAAGAGCGTTTGAACGATTGATAACTATACTCTTTACGAATCTGCTTTTCATCTTTGTTTTCCGTTTCGCTTTTCTTCTCAGCCGAAACCGTTAGAATATTCTTTTCCAGGTTTACGTTAAAGTCGTTCTTGTCAAAACCTGGGGCTACTACCTCAAGTTGGTAAGCATCTTTTGTTTCTTTGACGTTTACCGGAATTAAACCTTGCGCTTTTGCTCCAAAATCGTCTTTAAAAAAAGTGGGA
>DASYSW010000200.1:0-3963 GCA_036002905.1 Chitinophagaceae bacterium | reverse complement strand
TGAACCCCCTTGCCAAATTCAATTTCAACGTAACTGCTTTCGTCGCCTCATAACTTATGCCGGCGCTACCTGATATATTTGAAAAGTTCTTAGTAAAAGCAGTGAATTTAACTGTTGTATCGGTGATCAATTCTTGACTGTTGATATACCTGTTATCCTCCCTAAGGCCCCCGCTAAATGTTAGTTTGTCTTTATGATACTGAGTGAAAACAAAACCGCCGATATCAAATAAATTGTAAGCAGGGATCAAAACCTCTTCTGCTTTATTTTCATTGGTTTGGTACATTCCATTTACTCCAACACTTGTTTTCCAATTACCTTTTGTGTACAAATTCAATTTGGCCGAATAATTGAATGTTTTCAGATTAAACCACGCATCAGGCGTTGATGGTTCATCCGGACTGCCAAATTCTTGTCTTTGATTATGCTGAAATCCGATCACCAGGTCCAGTCTTTGTTTATTCAGATTGAAACTATTTTCAGAAGCAATTTTAAAATGTCTTATATGCTGAAAAGGAATTAACGGTTTCGTCTCTTTAAAATCAGGATCTCTGACAATCACATCATTTCCACCCGGGAGAGACCTTACAAATTCACCTGTTGTGCTGTCCCTGTCGCCCTCTGTTATTCCAAGATGCTGATCAAAATTTGTTACTAATAAATGACTGTATCCCCAGCTGCCGCCGTAACCTAACATTCCACCGAAGTTGTCATTGTAGAATTTTGAATTGAACACGTAGCCGTCGTATTTGTTTTTATAATCGTGTGCACCTTTGAATGAGCCATAAGCATTGAAACTAAATCCGTTTTTTGTACCGGAGACGCTACTATAAAAACCTCTTAGGTCATTGTTGGTCTGGTAGTCGCCGAGTACATTCACCTCGATACGGTTGGAAGGAGCAGGAAGGAGGCTTTGGATATTCACAACACCTGCAAGGGCATCAGAACCGTAAGTAAGTGAGGCAGGACCTTTCAACACCTCAATCCGTTGCGCACTGTAGTCATCGATTTCAATTCCATGTTCATCACCCCACTGTTGGCCTTCCTGCCGTATACCATCATTAATTGTCACTACACGATTATAGCCCAGCCCACGAATAAACGGTTTTGAAATGGCAGGACCGGTTGTTACGGCTGTCACTCCCGGAATATGAACCAGTGTGTTGATTATGTTTGTTGAACTTGTTCCAATAAGGTCAGCTCTCTTCATTACACTTACCGGCTGTGGGGATTGCTTGATGCGGGTGGCTGAAGAAACACCCGTGACGGTAACACCTTCCTGCTCCAGCGCTGATTCTTTCAATGCGAAATTCTTTTCGACTGGCGCCGTTACATCAATTGTCTCAAAAATAGTTTCAAATCCAACAAACGAAACTTCAACTAAATATTTGCCGGTTGGTAGTGATGGGGTCGTATAATTGCCATCTTCATTTGCGCTAACCCCAATTTTTAAATCGGGAATGTAAATCGTCGCACCTGTCAGAGGGGCTCCGGTTTTCTGGTCAATTACTTTTCCTGTTAAAATATTCCTGGTTAGATTTTTCTGCGGATAGGCAGTGCCGCAAACGGACAGGATCACAATTGCTGATAATAAACTTCTTTTCATAATAGATACTTTTTTGGTGAACGTAATACTCATGGCGTGCAAGAGACTCAACCATTGCTGATTTCTCTCGTTGCATCTGTACTTATGAAAAGATAGGAGGACCTCTTTGGAGATGGAATGAAGCAGAAGCGAGGGGAATTAGAAAAGTATAAGAAGAAAGGAATTCAATTTGTTCATTGGCGATTTCCTCGCTCACAGGTGCTGCATCTTCAGCAAAAGGCATTGAAAAATCATCGATACAAGTACAATTGTAGCCAGTAACTTTTGTATCGGTCGGGTGGGAAGTTTCTTTGCAATTATTCGCATGAAGCCAATTGTGCAGATAAAGACCGCCGGCGACCTTTTGGCAGAACACAAATAAGAGAATTACTGCAAGACTCTTTAGTATGCGCCGGTTGGATCTCATTGAGGAGTAAAGTTAGAAGAAATTGAAACAATGTGAAAGTCTTTCACAAATGTTTATGGAAAGTTTATGGTACAAAAATACCATTGCCCCGCTGTTGTGATTGGCAGATGTTTGCATCCTTAATCAAAATCTTAATGGACATGATAAAAGTAATGTTGTATTCGGCGCTGGTAGTTCTACCTGTTTTTATTCGTGAAAATAAGCTAATTGGCAGATGGGAAAGCAAACCCTCTGAAAAAGGAAATGTTACTGGGGTGGTTTTTAAAGACAGCACATTTGAGGGGTATGTAAATAAAAAGCCCTTTGTGAGCGGTGTTTACAAACTTGAAAATGATCTTCTCTCTTTTGTAGACAACGGTTGCGAGGGAAAGAGAGGAGTTTATAAAATTGTCTTTTTCGGTGATTCGGACTCGCTACGATTCGAACCAATTGCACAACGGAATGTTCAAGAGTCTCAGGCAGGTGATAGATTTCTATAATGATCCCGGTAAAGTGGTGCCAAATGCGATCAACAGGGACAGTGTATTAACCAAACCTCTTGGATTAACCATCCCGGAAAAAAAGGATATCGAAGCATTTCTTTTCTCGCTAACAAATAAAAGATTTCGCAAAGTCTCTAAAGGAAAAAGAGCCCAGGCAAGAGTTAACCTGCGATATTCAATAATTCAATACTGTTGTCTACATTGTATTTTTCAAACAATTTGCTCTTGATATTCCGGACAGTGTTCGGGCTAATATCCGGATGCCATGCAATTTCTTTGGTGTTCAGACCTTGTTTGATAAAGCGTAGCAATTCCTTCTGTCCCTTTGAAAGGCGATTCCTTGTTGCCCCGGGTTTGGAGATTTGCCTGGCAAATCATTTTTCTACAATACTTACCTGTCCATTCTTCTCGAGGATCGCCTCTTTTACCTTATCAAGCGAGTTGCTGTTTATCTGCAGCCGTACTCCCTCCATGAGGTCATCTTTACTGATTCCGGAAATCCTCATATTTTTTTCATTTAACTCACCGTCTTTGTACAACGGCCGATGAATACCCTTAACAATTTTCCCAACCCAAACGTGTTTCATGGCAAGAAGAGCCAGGATCTTGTGGATGACTACCATGACTGCAGCTGCGGCCACCGTAGAAAAGAACGGTGAAGCTCCTACAACGCCACGGGCGAGAACGGCCCCAAGCATTATCACAAGGATATTATCAAATGCTGTTTTCTTGCCAAAAATGCGCATACCTGCGAACCGGATCAATGCAAGCGTAATAAAAAACATAACAAACGCTCTTACTCCCATTTGTAAAGCGGTAAGATGTTCCCCGGTTCCGAAAAGTTCTTTTATATCCATGTCAATTGTTTTACTAGTTGAAGAAATATGATTTCCTATAAGCCCAACCCAAAGTTCACCTTTTGCAACTTCATCACAGATGTTCTTTAGGCAACCTTTAAAAGGCAAACAGCGTTCCTTTATTGTCTTATCCTGGGCAATCAACGTCCGTTCCTTCAGATCCTCCCTTCTAAATTTCTAGTCCAATATTAGTTATTCAAACTTGACAACTTCTGATCAAGAGTTAAGGCAGGCTCTGGTTATCACACTGAGAAAGCTTCAAACGCAAAATGCGATGATCTACCAAACGACTAAAAAACTCAAAATGAAAAAGCTTTACATTTTCCCAGGGCTTCTATTCTTTGTGATCAACACAAATGTAATGGCGCAGCGATGGACGGTTCGTTATAATGGAACCGGCAACGCTATCGATGCCATTAAAGGGATGGTTGTAGACAATACAGGCAATGTCTACATCACAGGTTCCTCTAACAGCGGTGCAAACAGTGATGACTACATCACCATCAAGTACAATACCAATGGAGTGCAGCAATGGATGGCGCGGTACAATGGCGCCGGAAGTGGCAGTGATGTGCCTGCTTCCATCTTTGTTGACGCCGGTGGGAACGTATA
>DASYSW010000199.1:0-3399 GCA_036002905.1 Chitinophagaceae bacterium | reverse complement strand
AAAGCCCCGCGGTAACGGGGCTTTTATCGAACAGGTATTATTTAGCCGGCCGCTTGTACTGGTCGTAATAATTTATTTTCCCATCTTTTATCCCGTTTATATCATGGTAGTAGGCTGAATCAACCTTCCCGGTTTTATAGGTATCAATTTCTTTATACCAGGTAAGAAGCCGGTTCGCGATTTTTTGTTGACCAGACATAATGAATCCAGACTCTGATGAAGGGCATGAGATTTTTTTTGAAATTAAAGAAGGAGTTGGGCTAAAGCCCGGAGATTTTTCTGTTTCATTTGCTGTTTCCTCGCCCTAAAGGGCGAGGCAATAATCCTTAAAAGCCCAAACAAATGCCCTTAAGGACAATGGCCCGTAGATTTTTTATCTTCCCTCTAACTGACTCTGAATGAATTGATTTACGTGTGATAATTGATGGCAGATCGACAAACTACTAAAAAATTAGTTTGTCTACTAATTAATTAGTAGTATGTTTGACACGAATTACACTAAACGCATTAATTATCACGAATTACATCAATGAGTATGAAGAAACTTGCAAAAAGAGAAGAGCAAATCATGCAGGTGTATTGGGACCTGGGGAAAGCATTTATTAAAGAAGTGATCCCTCACCTGCCCGATCCAAAGCCGCACTATAACAGTGTTGCTACTATTGTGAAGATCCTCGAGGAAAAAGGTTTCCTCGATCATGAAGCCGTTGGCAATGTGTACAGCTATTTTCCGAAAATCTCAAGAGAGGAATACCAGAAGCATGATATGAAGGACATCGTGCAGAAATATTTTGATAACTCTTATCCGCGTATGCTGGCATTTTTTGCCAAAGAGCAAAATCTCTCTGAAGACGAATTGAAAGAAATTCTTCAAATGATCAAATCAGGTAAATCATGATACTCCCATATATCATTAATACAGCACTGATACTTGCCACTTGCCTGGCGTTTTATAAACTGTTGCTGCGTCGGGAAACATTTTATAGAGTGAATCGCTACATGTTGATCACGTGCCTGGCGGTTTCGTTTGCATTGCCTTTGCTACAAGTGCCGCAGAAGTTTTCGCTGAGGAAGGATCGGGAGACGTCGGTCGGAAATCGTGAGTCGTCTCCCGATAGCTATCGGGACGTGAGTCGTGAGTCTGATCTTAAAGGACAACCAGCAACAAGCAACCGGAAACCAGCAACCGGTAACCAGGAACCGGTAACCGGTAACTCTAATCAGCCATCTCCTCATGCGACGGGAGTTGATTCATCTCGATTCTCTTTTTCGAAACTGATGATTTGGTTGTTTTGGTTTTATTGGTTTGGTGTAGGTGTGTTTGCCATCAGTTTTCTTTTCCAGGTGGTGTTATTGCTCTGGCGTGCTTATCGTAACCCGGTGATCATTGACGGAAAGTATCGCATTGTTGAAGTGAGCGGTGATAAAGCTCCATGCTCATTTGGCAACAATATTTTTATTAACCCTGAGAAATATGATTGGGATACTTATAACCAGATATTGTTGCATGAAAAGATTCATATTGAACAAAGACATACTCTCGATATTCTCCTTGCTGAGCTGGTACTGATCTTTCAATGGTTCAATCCGTTTGCATGGATCTACCGTCGTGAAATGGAAAGCAACCTTGAATTTTTAACCGATGACCAATTGATGCAGCACAATCGGGTAGAGAAGCAGAGTTACCAGCTTAGCCTGATGAAAGTATCGGCACCACATTTTCCATTGAGCTTAACTACCAACTATAACCAGTCAATTCTTAAAAAACGTATAGCCATGATGAACAGCAAAAGATCAAACCTGCACACGGCATGGAAATATTTTTTCCTTGTGCCCGTATTAGCATTTTTAGCCTGCTTGTTGAATGAGCCGGCCGCGAAAGCTCAAACGACAAACGAAAAAACTGAAAAGAGAGAGAACGCAGAGGAGAATGAAAAGAATCGTAACCACGGAATGCAAACCGAAGGTTACTGGTTTGCTGTGATCAAGAATGATAAAGTAAACATCCGTTTCAGCGATGAAAAAATGGATGATGATAATGACTCTCACAATTCCTTTAGCGGATCTACTTTCAAATTGTCCGAATTGGGAACGCTGCCAAAAGGAACATCCGGCACATTTACGATTACCCGTCAAGCCGGCAAAATGGACCTGACAGGCAAGTTTGAAGGCAATACAGGAATGGGTACTTATAAATTCACAGCTGATAAAGCTTATGTTGATTACATGAATAAAGAACTGAAGGAAAACCTGGATGATGATGACCAAATGGCTTTCTTCTTTATCAATATCAAAAAAGAATTTGTTACCATGCTGAAGGGTGAAGGATACACGAATCTTGACAAGGACGACGTGATACCTGTCGCTGCACTGGGAATCGACCAGGCTTATCTCCGCTCGATAAAAAATGCAGGTTTCAAGGATGAATCATTGGAACACTTCGTGTCAATGAAAGCATTGGGCATTGATGGAAAGTATATTGAAGAGATCCGGAGCGCGGGTTATAAAGATATTACGGCTGATCAGCTTGTTGCATTTAAAGCGCAGGGGATCGATAAAAAATATATCGAGTCTGTACGACAGATAAAAGGTGATAAAGGAAGTAAAGGAGGTAAAGATGACGATGCTGATGATATTGTGAGCTATAAGGCAATGAACATAACTCCCGAATATGTCAATTCATTTAAAGCGGTTGGAATGACTAACATTCCGCATGATCAACTTGTTTCTTTCAAAGCAGTTGGCGTCACTCCTGAATATGTGAAAGGTTGGTATAACCTCGGTTTTAAGGATATTGACCCGGAAGATTTTGTTGGAATGAAATCGCAGGATGTAACTCCTGAATACATGAAGAGCTTTGCTGACCTTGGATATAAAAAAATCAAGCCCGAAGATCTTGTTGCATTCAAAGCATTGGGTATTACTCCGGAGTATGTAAAAAGTTTCCAGGCTGCAGGATATAAGATCTCAGACCTGGACAATCTCACTGGATTAAAAGCGCAAAATATAACTCCTGAATATATCAAGAGTTTTGAATCTGCCGGATTTAAGAACATAGACCTTGATGAGATTGTTGGAGTAAAGGCAATGGGCATCACACCTGAGTGGATCAAGGATATGAGGTCGAAAGGATTTAATTACGATAAGCTGGAAAAATATGTGACCCTGAAGAGTCTCGATTGATAGTCTCTGTGCCTCTCCGTACTCTGTCTCCGTGGTTGTCATCCTGAGCTTGTCGAAGGATTACCACAGAGGCACGCGAACACAGAGCTTCACGGAGAATACAATTCGCGTTTACTAAGACCAACTATAGATTCTACGTTTCGTTTTTTATTCGCCGGGAAGAGGGGAGTCTTTCCGGCTTTTTTATTCCTCCATGCTTCTCCGTGCACCCCGTGT
>DASYSW010000198.1:0-6733 GCA_036002905.1 Chitinophagaceae bacterium | reverse complement strand
GGTGGAAATGGCCAAATTCACTCCGCCTAAGATCGTAAAGGATGAGGAAGTGAAAGAGGAAGAAAAACCACCGGAAGTGGAAAAGCTGGAAGACACCAAGATCGGAACCGTTAACCAGGAAGGAGCCAAGGACGATAATATAACCGCTCCGCCATCCGATAATAAAGGTGTGGTGGAAGCCCCCAAGGACAATACCGATTACGACAAGACCTTTACCAAGGTGGAGATCGAGTCGGAATATCCCGGAGGTATTGCCGCCTGGTACCGTTACCTGCAGAAGAACCTCGTGTATCCTGACGAAGCCGTGAGTGCCGAAGTACAGGGACAGGTGGTGGTTCGGTTTATCGTGGACAAAGAAGGCGCCGTGAGTGATGTGGAAGCCGTGAGCGGCCCCAACGAACTCCGCGATGCTGCCGTAGCTGTAATTAAGAGAAGTGGTAAATGGAATCCCGCCGTGCAGAACGGACGTAAGGTAAAATCTTACAAGAGCCAGCCGGTGAATTTCAAACTCGAAGCCCAATAGTTTTTATCGAATTTTTTATCATAAAGCCCGGAGGGAATCATTCCTTTCGGGCTTTTTTGTTGACAGTGAGCAGTTGACAGTTGACAGGAACCAGAGAGTCCATTCTGTCAACTGTCAACTGTATACTGTCAACTATATTTGCATTTATGATAGGCAAACTCTCCGACTGGGACGACACCATAGTAGCCCTCGCCACCGCCTCCGGCATCGGCGCCCTGGGCGTAATCCGCCTCAGCGGCCCTTCTGCCGTGTCGATTGCCAACCAATTGTTTCCTTCCAAAGATTTGTCCGTGCAGCCATCGCATTCGCTGCATGTTGGATTGTTAAAAATTGATGGAGAGATCCTGGATGAAGTGGTTGTCTCCCTTTACCACGCACCCAAGTCCTATACCGGCGAGGACGTGGTGGAAATATCCTGTCATGGTTCCCCGCATATCGAAGAAAAGATTATCGCCGCCTGCGTTGTACTCGGCGCGCGACTCGCCCGGGCTGGGGAGTTTACCCAACGGGCTTTTTTGAAAGGCAAGATGGACCTGACCCAGGCTGAAGCCGTGGCCGATTTAATTGCCAGCCATTCCGAAGCCGCTCGGGTTACCGCCCTGCATACCATGCGTGGCGGATTTGCGGCCGATTTAAGATCCCTTCGGGAGCAGCTGCTGGGATTTTCTGCCCTTATCGAACTCGAACTGGATTTCTCCCAGGAAGATGTGGAGTTTGCCGACCGGAAAAAGTTCTATACCCTGATCGAAGAAATGCAGCGCGTGACCTCTGCACTCGTGGAATCCTTTAAATACGGGAATGTGATCCGCAATGGCGTGCATGTCGCCATCGTAGGTAAACCCAATGCCGGCAAGAGCACCCTGCTGAACAGCCTGCTGAACGAGCAGCGCGCCATCGTGAGTGAGATTGCCGGCACCACCCGGGATACCATTGAAGAGCTGCTCGTGATTGAAGGCATCGAATTCCGGCTGATCGATACCGCCGGCATCCGGGCCCATACCACCGATACCATTGAACAGCTCGGTATGGACAAAACCCGTGAAAAGATAGAACATGCCGATATTGTTTTGGAAATATTAGATGCAACAGAACCCCTTCGCGAAAATATTGATATCGATCCCGCCAAATTGATCCGCGTGCTGAACAAGACGGATTTGTTTACGGAGAGTGCCTATCACCTGCATGCGACGCCTGAAATCGCTGATAGGGAGGGCTCCGGAGTAAGAAACGGGTTGACGGAATTCAGGAATACCGAGATTGAATTCATGTATGACGCTTCGCGGCGCAGGGATTCTTCCTTACACGCGCGATTTCCAGACAAGGACCTGATCTTTATCTCTGCAAAAACATCTCAGGGTGTTGACCAGTTGAAACGCGCCCTGGTGGATCGCGTGCTGGAAGGAAAGAGTATTCGTGAAGGAACCGTTGTCACTAATGCCCGTCACCACCACGCCCTCGTGATGGTCGCCATCGCCCTCGGCGAGATCCGCTCCGGCCTCAACAGCGGCATTCCCGGCGACCTGCTCAGCCTCGACATCCGCCGCGCCCTGCACTTCCTCGGCGAAATAACCGGCGAAGTGACTTCCGAAGAACAACTCTCCTGGATTTTCGGGAAGTTTTGTATAGGGAAGTGAACGAATAATTTTTATTCTATTAAATTTTTCTGGAAGTTCGATTTCTGTTTTGGGTATTTTTGTATTATATAAAGTTTTGTAAATCATTAATTGCAAAGCTTTTTAATTTTTTGTTCAGTTATGCCAGTAGTCATAATTATGTTTTTTGAAATTTAATTTAATTCTGCCTAAGGTGTATTGTTCTATAGGAATATTTTTACCTACAAAACTTGCGCTTACATAACGTAATCTTTTAGTGATTATCTTCAAAAGAATTGAATAAAAGTCCTACATTTTGTTGATTTGGAAAAAAATAATAGAAATGCTTCAATCAAAATATTCTTAATCGCTAATATATGAATCAATATGAGGACCTTTTAAGGAATGTCTTGAAAAATGGTGTAGAAAAACAAGACCGAACAGGGGTAGGAACTATTAGTGTTTTTGGAGCTCAAATGAGATTCAATCTTAATGAGGGGTTCCCTTTAATAACCACAAAAAAAATTCATGTAAAATCTATTGTTTATGAATTATTGTGGTTCCTTAAAGGAGAAACAAATATTAAATACCTTAAGGATCATGGAGTCTCAATTTGGGATGAATGGGCTGACACAAAAGGAGAATTAGGTCCAATTTACGGGTACCAATGGAGACACTGGAAAACATATAATGGAGGATTTGTTGATCAAATAACTGAAGTTATTAATACCATCAAGAAAAATCCTAATTCCCGTAGGATGATTGTAAATGCGTGGAATGTTGCAGAAATAGACAAGATGTCATTACCCGCATGCCATGTTATGTTTCAATTCTACGTCGTCAATGACAAATTATCTTGCGCAATGTATCAAAGGAGTTGCGATATGTTTCTTGGAATACCATTTAATATTGCCTCTTATGCATTGCTCACTCATCTTATTGCAAGTGTTTGTGGACTTGGGGTTGGAGAATTTGTTCATATGTTGGGCGATACACATATTTATATAAATCATTTGGATCAGGTCGCACTTCAATTAAATAGGGAGCCTCGTCCTTATCCTAAGCTCATTCTTAACCCTAACATCAAATCTATTTTTGATTTTACTTATAATGATATAAAATTTGAAGGATATAATCCTCACCCTAGCATTAGGGCTTCTGTAGCTATTTAACAAAAATTAATTGATGGATAATTTCGATTGCATTCTTGAAAAATTAATTAATGAGTATGCCAGATCAAAAAAACCAATTGAAGTTAGTTTCAGAGAACTAATCCCACATTTAAATAAATCTGATAGAGCTACACATTTGATTCATACTTACCCAGCAAAATTGTTGATGCATATACCTTATTTTTTTTTAAATAACGGAATATTATCTGATGTAAATGACAAGATTTTAGACCCTTTTTGTGGCTCCGGCACAGTATTATTAGAGACTATTATATCTGGAAGGCAACCATTTGGGGCTGATTCCAATCCTCTCGCACGTTTGATATCCAGAACCAAGACAAATATCTATGATATTAAAAATCTAAAAGAGAGTTCTTTAGAATTTTTAGGAAAGATAGACAATAGAAAAATGGGAGATATTCCAAATGTTGTAAATATCGATTATTGGTTTTCACCAAAAATAAAAAAGCAACTTTCATCCATTTACTTGGTATTAAATGAGTATAAAAATGGTGAGCTAGCCGATTTTTACAGAGTCTGTTTTTCAAATTTAATTAAAAAAGTAAGTCTTGCTGACCCAAGAGTATCAGTTCCTGTTAGAATAAAGCCCAGCAATTACCCAAAAAATCATTTAGTGAGGAAGGAATTGGATCAAATTTTAAGTAACCAGACTACATTGGATGTCAGAAGTAAGTTTTTAGAAATAATACAACAAAATATTAAGAGATTTGAGAAATTGACATTGTTGGTAGATAAGTCAAATCATTTCCAGCGTCAATTCTCGGACGCAAGAAGGTTAGAAGATAACGATAATATAAGACTAATTGATGGCTCAATACAATTGATTATCTCCTCTCCACCATATAGTGGAGCTCAAAAATATATACGTTCCAGTAGTTTATCTCTTGGTTGGCTGGGTTATACTGAGTATAGTGGAGATTTGAGGAATTTTGAAAAAGGTTCTATCGGTAGGGAGCATTATTACAAAAATGAGTTCGAGGCATTGCCAAAGACAGGTGTCAGAGCAGCAGACATACTATTGAATAAAATATTTAAAGTATATCCAAAACGCGCATATATTTCAGCTAATTATTTGATAGAAATGAGACAATCATTAACTGAAGCAGTTAGGGTTTTGAAGAAAAATGGATATTTTGTTTTAGTAATTGCAAACAATCAAATATGTGGTGTGGAATTTAAAACGCAGGAATATTTGACTGATATATTAGAGTCATTGGGATTGAAACTAATTCTGAAACTTGTAGATGATATCAAATCATATGGGTTAATGACAAAAAGGAATAAAACTGCAAGTATAATAACTTGTGAATGGGTACTAGTATTTAAGAAATAGGATATATGAAAACAAGTGTTTATAGTGAATTGCCTTTGTGGGAGAAATTAATTAATAAAGTGATGATTTATTATCAAACTGTGTGGTCTGAAAAAAAATGCACTTCAATTAATCATAAGAATTGGCTTTCAAATTTTAAAGACGAAGAAAAATTGAATTCACTTTATTTATTATCCAAATTCATGTTTTTTGGTCAAGATGAAATCCGCGAATTATTAGTATCGATTTTTAGAGATAAATATAAATATGGAATTGTATACAGTATTAGGAAGAACAACGGGGATACAAAGGATGAGGGATTTATTCAGATGAAATTTGATGAGAAATTGTCGACCACTAGATTTGTAAGTCTTGGTAGTTCTTCCGAGAGCGGTAGTTTATTATTATATATTTTTAGACAAGTGAATAAATTGGGCACTAGGTTTATGAAATCTTCTGCCGAAATATTAAATGCAGGAAAATTAAGTGAGCCTGGAATCAATATGTATATATTTATCGATGATTTTTGTGGAAGTGGCGAAACTGCAATTAGAAATGCGGGTTTAATAAAAAAAATAAAATCTCTTCGACCGGATATAGTTATACACTATTACTCACTTTTTGCAACTAGTGAAGGGCTTAAAAACATAAACGATAGTAAATTATATGATAAAACAGAAACTATTTTCAAATTAGATGAATCATTTAAATGTTTTTCTTCCAATTCAAGGTATTATACTGATAAAATCACCGATATTGATAAGGATGTGACTGAAAAATTTTCAAATAGTTACGGTTTGCCGTTAGTTCTAGGAACTCCGATAGAAGGGCATCCCCTAGGATTCAACGATGGTCAACTGTTAATTTCACTTTCGCATAACACTCCCGATAATTCACTTCCAATATTTTGGAGTGATAAAAATTGGTTTCCTTTCTTTTTGCGTTATACTAAAATACATTGAAATGGCTGAAAATATTGAATTAGAGAACCCTTTTAATATTACTAAAGCTACTGACTTTTCAAATCAACAGATAGCAGATTATTGGGTTGATTTTTACACGTCTAATGGTGAAGATTTAAAACATTACTTGAATCCATCTGATTTAACTCCGAAATATATAATTGGAAGTAAGGGCTGCGGTAAAACTCATTTACTTCGTTATTTTTCTTTTCCATTGCAGAAACTAAGGAATAAAGATAGCGCAAAGAATGTTATTGAAAATGACAAATACATAGGTCTTAATGTTGATCTTGGCGCTATGAATTCATCAAGAATGTTTGGATGTGATATCAGTGATGAGCAATGGGATGCAATTTTCGGATATTATTTGGAATTATATACCGGTATTAACTTTTTAGATGTTCTTTCTGATTTGTTTGTTAGTTTAAAATTGAACATTTCGGAAGAGATAAAATTGGTGGAAAAAATTAAAGTTTCTTTATGCTATGATGAAATGCTCAACAGTACGATCACAATTAGAGAACTGCGGAATTATATTAATGAATTAAAAAAAAATGTGGATTTTCACATTAATAACGCAGCATTAATTCGAAAAATAGATTTCAAAAGACTTGCTATAAAGCTCACCCCAGGTGATATATTTTTTAAACTTCCGGAGATTCTTGTTAATGAATTAAATGAACTAAAAGATCTGAAATTTATTTTTATACTAGATGAATTGGAAAAACTTAGAGAATACCAAAAGATTTACGTTAATACTATGGTTTGGGATAAAAAGAGACCATCGACATTTTGGATCGGTGCAAGAACTTTTGGATTTACTACACGTAATATTAAATCAGGTGAGGTGCTGAAAAATGGATCAGAATTTCAAGAAATCAAGTTAGATGAGATTATGAGGGATGATGAGGATCGGTATCAAATATTTGCAACGAATTTAATGGCGAAAAGGTTGAATAACATAAAAGGAATTAATTTAAATCTGGGAGATAGCAATTTGAAACTGCAGATTGATATTTATTTTGAACATTTTAATGACAATATATTTTTGAATAATTTGAGAAAGCGCAGAAAGGAATTTCCCCATGAAAGAAGCTTCAAATATAAGCTTAAAGAAGGAATTGAAAAAAAGTTAATTAGGGGGATTAATT
>DASYSW010000197.1:0-6500 GCA_036002905.1 Chitinophagaceae bacterium | reverse complement strand
GGTCAGACAACAGAGATAAAAGGTACCGAAGCCTGGACACTGGGTGACGGTGGCAAATCACTTGTATCACAAAACAATTCTTCTTCCTCTTTCGGAGAAATGCAGGCAAAAGGAATTTACGAGAAGTAAAACCAACTGCTTACATGCGATCCCGAAGAATCTTTTCTTCGGGATTTTTATTTTATTGTTTGCCGCAACCTCAACAAAAACCTCCAGTTAATATTACCTTCCGAACAACTGTTAAGCAGATGTTAAGGTGGCAACGATAAAAAATATTGCCGGAATTACCGTCGTCAAAAGTTTATTCTTTCAACTAAAATTTTTCGACTATGAAAAAGTTATTGTGTTTATCGGCCACCCTTTTCATTGGGGCGATTTTTATTATGGCGAATCCACGCGTTAGTGGCAGTGGTCCTGATATTAAAAAGAAAAAGGAGACGCGCAGGGAACAAGAAAAAGCAAAAATCGAAGTATCCTTATATCCTCCGAGGCGCGCTATAAAGTTTCAATTCAGCCAGGATTTTCCAAACGCAAAATTTGCAACCTGGGCCCAGGGTAAATTTGTTGAAGCGTCATTTCTTGACGGCGATGTGCTTAAAGTCGCATACTATGATGAGGATAATAATTTAGTTGGGACCACAACAGATATGGATGCTGCCGCTTTACCTGAAAAAGCGAGGGATCACATTGATAAGATGTACCCCGGTTATAGCATTGAGAAAGTTGTTTTCTTTGATGACAATGAGGCAAATGATACCGACATGTTTTTGTACAACATATCATTTGATGACGCGGATAACTATTTTCCTTTGCTGGTAAGAGGCTCCAAAAAGATCATACTCAAAGTCACGCCTGAAGGAGAAGTTTCCTTTTTCGAGAGTTTGAGATAGAGATGAAAAATTGGGCTGGCCAAAAAAGGTCAGCCCTTGCCAAAGGACAGCAAAAGTCAGAAACGAACATCTTCCTCATCTGTCGCAGTAATTCTACTCGCGAAGCTTAAAACTTGAAACCTTTAACTATAAAGGACTCCCGCGGACAGGGCATAACCCTATCTTTGCGCCATGCAAAAAGTCGGCATTCTTGGCGGTGGCCAACTGGGACGTATGTTGCTTCAGGCGGCAGCCAATTATACTGTTGAAACTTTTGTTTTAGAAAATGACCCAAACTGCCCGGCCGCGCATCTTTGCCATCATTTTATTTGTGGAGATATAAAGGATTTTGACGCCGTTTACAATTTCGGAAGGGGATTGGATTCAATTACGATCGAAATCGAAAATGTAAATGTGGACGCTCTTGAAAAACTGGAAAATGAAGGAATAAAGATCTTTCCCCGACCACATGTTTTAAAAACCATCAAAAACAAGATCCTTCAAAAACAATATTACCAGCAGCATGAAATTCCTACTGCCGAATTTATAGTCACGGAAAATTTAGAAGAGCTGGATTCAAGAAAACATTTTCTGCCTGCTGTACATAAACTAGGCGAAGGAGGTTATGATGGACGCGGAGTACAGGTATTGAAGAACCTCGAGGATATTGAAAAAGGTTTTGACAAACCTGCAGTGTTGGAAAAACTGATACATATCCACAAAGAGATCTCACAGATCATCGCCATTAATGCTAAGGGTGAAACAGCGCTTTATCCGCCGGTTGAAATGCTCTTTGATCCGATATTGAATCTGCTCGATTATCAACTCTGTCCCGCCGAATTGGATACAAAAATTCTTTGGAAAGCGGAGGCTATCGCCCTGGCTGTCGTTCGCAATTTCAAGTCGCCCGGAATTTTTGCAGTAGAGATGTTCATTCACAAAAATGGAGATGTGTTTGTGAACGAAACGGCACCCCGTGTGCACAACAGCGGCCACCATACCATCGAAGCTCATTATAGTTCCCAGTTTGATATGCTTTGGAGGGTCATGCTTGACTACCCGTTGGGCAATACAGACCCTATCCTGCCCTCTATTATGGTAAATATAGTTGGCTCTGACGGGTTCACAGGCGAAGTGATATACGAGGGGCTGGATGATGTCTTGAAGATTGAAAACGCCTTTGTCCATTTGTATGGCAAAAGGCAAACAAAACCCGGACGCAAGATGGGACATGTTACCATTGTCAGCTCTGAAAAGCAGGACCTTCTCTTTAAGTCGAACAAAGTAAAAAGAACTTTAATAGCAAAATCATAGCGTTCTTTTTATCCATAAGAAAAACCGTTTGTAATTTTGGATCGCCTGATGTGCAGGAATGAAGAAAATTTGGCGTCTAAAACGTTTTGATTTTCTGAAGCTTTTCTCTTAACCATAATTGAGCTCTCGTGAAATTAACACTCAGACCTTTACGACTCTTACTGACAGGAATTGGCATTATCATTTTTTCATCGTGCGGAAGTTCCGGCAAAAAAAGTGACACTAGCAAACCTGGGGGCTCTCAAAGTGGCCAGGCTGGGCAACAGCCTCCGATGGCGGTTGACATCTTTGTAATAAGACCAACTCTTATTAATGAAAAGATCGAAGTATCAGGCAGTTTGGAAGCGAATGAAACTACAGAAATACATCCGGAGATCTCCGGCCGACTTGTCCAGCTAAATATTGCGGAAGGAAAATTTGTAAAGAAAGGCTCATTGCTTGCCAAAATATACGATGGCGATTTGCAGGCCCAGCTCAAAAAACTGCAAGTGCAACTGGACATTGCAAAAACAAATGAGGAACGTTCGGCTCAATTGTTGAAAATACAGGGTATTAGTAAGTCTGATTACGACGCAAGTCTTTTGAATGTTAATAATATTAAAGCCGATATCGATATCACTAACGCAAATATTACTAAGACTGAAATCAGGGCTCCTTTCGATGGCAGACTAGGTTTAAAAAATATCAGCCCTGGTGCATTTATCACTCCACTAACAGTCCTTACAACTATTAGCCAGGTAGATAAGCTAAAACTTCAATTTAGCGTTCCGGAAAAATATGGAGCAGAGATCAGAAATGGTCAGGCCATTTCATTTACAGTAAATGGTTCAGAAAAAACTTTTACGGCAAATGTCCTGGCTACGGAAACGACAATAGGACAGAACACTAGAAGTTTGACTGTGAGAGCCATCGTACAAAATACCGATCCGGCATTGATACCGGGAACATTTGCCAACGTTCAAATGATCCTGGGAAATAATCCAAAAGCCATCATGATCCCTAACAGTTCAGTTATACCACAGGGCAGAAAGAAACAGGTTTTTGTTTTTAAGGACAGCAAGGCGCTTCCAATGGAAATTACCACGGGCGTCAGGGATTCTGCCAATGTGCAGGTATTAACAGGATTGACCCCCGGTGATACTCTTATCACTTCCGGTTTGTTATTCCTTCGCCCGGGGATTGATGTTAAAACCTCACAAGGGATCAGTAAGCAGTGAGTGGTGAGTTTAGAATAGTAAAGATCATTATGGAGTTAACATTATAAAGAAATACTCAAAATACTGAGTGGGATGACTGGTTGATTATTTGGCCTATTCACCATTCACCACTCACAATTCACTATATGAATCTATCAGAACTCAGTTTGCGGAGACCAGTACTGGCAATAGTTTGTTCCATTATTATCATAGTCTTTGGAGTTATTGGCTATAAATTTCTTGGAGTAAGAGAATATCCAGCTATCGATCCCGCCGTCGTGAATGTTCGCACTTTTTATGTGGGCGCAAACGCTGACATTATAGAACAACAGATCACAGAACCTCTTGAAAAGGTGATCAACGGGGTACAAGGAGTGAAGAATATTACTTCATCAAGTCAGCAGGGAACAAGTGCCATTACCGTTGAATTTGAATTGAGCGTCGATCTCGAGCAGGCAGCAAACGACGTCCGTGATAAAGTCTCACAGGCGGTTGGAAATTTGCCACAGGATATCGATGCCCCTCCTGTTGTTTCCAAGGCTGATGCGGATGCAGACCCAATTCTTTTTGCCCAGATACAGAGCGAACATAAAGGATTAATGGAACTGACAGATTTTGCAGAAAATGTTGTGCAGGAACGTTTACAAACAATTCCGGGAGTTAGTTCTGTGAGTGTCTTTGGCAGACGGTATTCAATGCGCTTGTGGATCGATCCTTCAAAACTTGCATCATATAAACTTACCATCGGTGATATCCAGGCTGCATTAAACAGGGAAAATATAGAACTGCCCGGAGGAAAGATCAGGGGTAACGAGACCCAGCTTATTGTAAAGACATTTGGACAACTAACAACCGAGGATGATTTTAACAATCTTATTCTTCATGAAGACAGCAGTGGCGTTGTACGACTCAAAGATGTGGGATCTGCTGAACTCGGGCCCGACACTGAAGAGCAATCATCACGAAAGAACAATGTTCCTTCTGTAAACCTTGCGGTAGTTGCCCAACCAGGAAGTAACCAGATCGAAATTGCCGACGAAGTTTATAAACGCATCGAGCAGATCAAAAAAGATATGCCGCCCGATATTATATTAGGCGTAGGCTATGACAGAACACAATTCGTTCGCAAGGCTGTGACCGAGGTGAAAGAAACTCTTGCCATTGCTGTGGGTCTTGTTATATTGATCATTTTTCTTTTTTTCCGTGAATGGACCATTGCCTTCCGGCCACTGATCGATATTCCTGTTTCGCTCATCGGCGCATTTTTCATTATGTATATAGCCGGATTTTCAATAAATGTGCTGACACTCCTCGCCATAGTGCTTGCGACCGGTCTTGTTGTGGACGATGGAATTGTGGTGACAGAGAATATATTTAAGAAAATGGAGCACGGTATGAGCAAGCGTAAGGCTGCCCTCGAAGGTTCGAAAGAAATTTATTTTGCGGTTATAGCCACTTCACTGACACTTGCTATTGTTTTCCTGCCGATCATTTTCTTACAGGGTTTTTTGGGGCGGTTGTTTCGCGAATTCGGCATGGTACTCGCGGGCGCTGTATTGATCTCCGCTTTTGTTTCGTTGTCTCTAACACCGGTACTGAATATATATTTTACAAAGAAAGACCCTACAAAACATTCGTGGTTCTATCGCAAAACGGAACCCTTCTTTTCTGCATTGGAAAATGGCTATCGGAGAGCATTGCAGGGTTTTATGAAAGCCCGCTGGCTGGCCTTTGTCATTGTAGTTGTCTGCGCAGGCATAATTTATTTTATTGGTAGACTACTTCCCTCAGAGCTTGCCCCATTGGAAGACCGCAACCGCGTCCGAACATCAATCACTTTGCCAGAAGGAACCGATTTCGATTACACCGATAAAGTCGCTTATAACATTACTCAAACGCTACTTGACTCAGTTCCTGAAAAATACGTTGTGCTCACTTTCGCTCCTGGTTTTGGAGGAGGTGGAAGCAATGCCGCATTTATAAGTATGGGTCTTGTGGATGCAAACCAACGTGAGCGTTCCCAGGATCAGATCGCACAGCAAATGACAAATATGTTTCGTCGTTTGAACAATGTAAGAGTATTTGCCATACAGGAGCAAACGATTTCTGTAGGTATTGGCGGTCGCGGTTCTTTCCCTGTTCAATTTGTTTTGCAGAATTTGAATTTTGACAAATTAAAAGAAAAGGTTCCGCTATTCATGGAGGAAGTAAGGAAGAGCCCAGTGTTCCTCGCCTCTGATGTTAATCTCAAATTCAATCAACCGGAATTGCAAATTACCATTGACCGCTTAAAAGCAAACCAGCTTGGTGTGTCGGTGCTTGATGTGAACAATACTTTGCAATTGGCATTGAGTGGAAAAAGGTTTGGTTATTTTATCATGAACGGCAAACAGTACGAAGTGATAGGCCAGGTAGACCGCGTTCAGCGTGACGATCCGTTAGATTTGAAATCTTTCTATGTGCGAAGTAACAAGGGCGAACTGATCCAGCTGGATAACCTGGTGAGCATGATCGAAACTGCAAATCCTCCCACCATCTATCATTTCAATCGATTCAAAAGCGCAACAGTGCAGGCCGGTCTCGTTCCGGGAAAAACCATTGGTGATGGAATTGCAGAAATGCGACGTATCGCCGATAAAGTATTGGATGAATCATTCAACACTTCGTTAGCCGGTGCTTCAAGAGACTTTGCGGAAAGTTCATCCAATACTCTTTTTGCCTTTTTTCTCGCGCTAGGTCTTATTTACCTTGTATTGGCCGGACAGTTTGAAAGCTTTGTTGATCCCTTTATCATCATGATCACGGTATTGCTGGGTTGTACAGGTGCGGTTTTAAGCCTATGGCTCTTCCATCAGACGCTAAATATTTTTTCCGAGATCGGCATAATCATGCTGATCGGGCTCGTGACTAAAAATGGAATCTTAATTGTTGAATTTGCCAACCAGAAACGAAGACGCGGTGAGCGAAAGTTGACCGCAGCCATCGATGCGGCTGCTGCTCGTATGAGACCCATATTGATGACAACGTTGGCAACAACACTTGGTGCTCTGCCGATTGCTCTGGCTATTGGATCAGCCGGAAAAAGCCGTATCCCATTGGGCATTGTGATCGTTGGGGGAAT
>DASYSW010000196.1:0-5014 GCA_036002905.1 Chitinophagaceae bacterium | reverse complement strand
TTAGCCGTTGCGCAGTTTCTTCGATCAGGGGGATCAACTGTTTAAAATCAAGTCCTTCATTCTTACAATAATCTTCTGCCAGCTTATATAAATGATTTGTGAAGTTGCTCACGATCACCGCCGCTACGTGTAGTTTCAAACGTTCTCCGTCGCCGGCTACGATCACTTTATCCTTCGATATGGATCGGGCAAGTTCTTCAAGTTTTTTTCTTGCGCCGTCGTCACTTGCGTCAATAAATACAGGAATATCCGGCAATGCATTCATTTCCTTTCGCAAACTCTGAAGAGGATAAAAAACACCGTAGTGATGCGACATGGGTTTTAGTACATCTTTTGTGACGGAGGCTGCAGTATGCGCCACCAATTTGCCGGGCACGTGTATATGTTTTGCTACATCGACAATTGCGTCATCTGCTACAGCGACCAAATAGAAGTCTGCATTCTTCCTGATCACGGACCAATAATTGGTTGATTCTGTATCAAACTGGTAAGCCAGTTTGCTGGCTGCGGAGGCATCCCTGCCAAACACCTGCACAATATGATGACCAGCCTCTCTGAATTTTTTTCCCAGGACCGTCGCCGCATTTCCTGTCCCAATAATGACAATATTCATTTTACCGTTCTATATTTAAATAGATTTGCAACTTACAAAATTTAAAAGCGGGTTCAAATGACCATTAAACAGCGCCTGGCCTTGATGTACCTACGGACGAAGTTCAGCCTGTTGTCCTCTCTTTCAAAAAGAAAAGCAGCGGCGAGCGCATTTAACCTTTTCCGGACGCCGCAGACACGCAACACAAAATTGCCGTCGAGGATCTTTGACAAAGCTGAAAAATTGCAATTTGATATCGAGGGAGCTACTGTTCATGGTTATTCATGGAACCATAATGTTCTAAAGAAAGTTCTCATTGTTCATGGCTTTGAATCATCCATTGTCAATTTTGATCATTTTGTTTTTCCTCTTATGGATAAAGGTTATGGAGTGCTGGCCTTTGATGCACCCGGACATGGGAGGAGTGGCGGCACCACAATTACAGCGCCCCTTTTTGCTAAAATGATCACGATGATCTGTGAAAAATATGGACCGGTTCAATCATTCATGGCACACTCCTTTGGAGGGCTTACCCTATCAATGGCTCTGGAAAATATGGACCACAATGAGAGCTTTAAAGTTGTCTTTATCGCGCCACTGACCGAACTCAAAACTTCCGCTGAATTTTTTTTTCAGCTAATAAAAGTGGACGAAAAAGTCCGGCAAAGATTTGACGAACTCATCACCGAAATGGGAGGTCATCCTCTTGAATGGTATTCAATTCGCAGGGCAATAAAAAATATTAAGGCCCATGTTTTATGGGTTCATGATGAAGATGACGATCAAACACCCGTACGTGACGCATTAAAGGTAAAAAAAGACGATCCTGCCAACGTGAAATTCTTGATCACAAAGGGCCTGGGCCATAGCAGAATTTATACCGATAAAAAAATGGTGCAGGAGATCATCGACTTTCTCTAAAGAATAAATCTGACTTATCACTTTTTTCGTAGACATATTGTGAAAGCTCCAATAAAGAAAAGAACGCCACATCATTGGTTCTCGCTCAGCCTTATTTCCGGTTTGACAGTTCTTCTTATTTTCACCTATAAACCTGGAATCATGCAGCCGGCCCACACATTGTTATGTCTTGGGGATTCGTACACGATCGGAGAAAGCGTATTACCGGCGGAAAATTTTCCGAACCAGGTGATCGATATTCTCAGAAAAGATGGTTATTCATTCGAAGATCCGGAGATCCTTGCCAGGACTGGCTGGACAACCGATGAATTGCAAGGTGCAATCGATAAACATTCCTTTAAAAATGCTTATGATTTTGTTACATTGCTAATAGGGGTCAATGATCAATACCGGGGACGAACAGTTGAGGACTACAGATCCGAATTTGAATCGCTAGTAAAACAAGCCATTCAATTTGCAGGTGGCAAAGCTGAACATGTCATTGTTCTTTCTATTCCGGATTGGGGTGTTACACCATTCGCAAGCGATCGCGACACGAAACAAATTGCCATCGAAATCGATCACTACAACGCAGCGAACAAAGCTATCACTGAACAGTACGACGGGGGTTATATTGATATTACGCCCGGCACGAGAGAAGCAGCGACCGACCGAAGCTTAATTGCCAGTGATGGACTTCATCCTTCGGCAAAAGAGTACGCAAAGTGGAGTGAAAGGCTTTCTCTGTATATAAAATCAACGATAAAACACTAGCACTCCAGCGCTTTTTGCCTCTCATTTTCAGTGGCTTACTCAGAAGATTTGAGTTGCAAAAACTTCTTACTTAGGCATCTTACTTCAAAATATTCCGATTCTTGCATTATACTTGCACCCAAATTGTGAGTGATGAGTGGTGAATGGTGAGTGGCAAGTAGGAAGCAATTTGTTCACTTATTATTCGTTATTCTTTATTAATCATTGACGTTCACAGAAAAAATGGAACAGAATTTAAATTGTTGAAATGCCTAAGTAATGCACCTGATCACTGATTACTTATCTGCTGAATAAAATTGTTGCAGCACAAGTGAGTGACGCAACAGGCGATGAGCAGAATTACTGAAGCTGGTATCATCATAGCAACCCATTAAACATGCCCAAGAACCTTTTAATTGTGGAGAGCCCTGCGAAAGCAAAGACCATCGAAAAAATTTTAGGGAAAGATTTTGAGGTGAAGAGCTGCTACGGCCATATCCGTGACCTGGAGAAGGCAGGAATGGGCATCGACATTGAGAAAAATTACAAGCCTACTTATATTGTCCCGGAAGAAAAGCAGAAAGTTGTCAACGATCTGAAAAAGCTCTCAAAAAAGTCCGACGAGGTTTGGTTGGCAACGGATGAGGACCGCGAGGGAGAGGCTATCAGCTGGCACTTATGTGAAGTGCTTGGCCTTGATCCGAAAAAAACAAAGAGAATTGTTTTCCACGAGATCACTAAACCTGCCATTCAAAGTGCTGTTCAAAATCCCAGGACAGTTGACATGAATCTGGTAAATGCTCAGCAGGCGCGTCGCGTGCTTGACAGGATCGTAGGATTTGAATTGAGCCCGGTGTTGTGGCGAAAGATCAGCATGAGAAATAACCTCAGCGCAGGTCGCGTACAGAGCGTGGCAGTGAGATTAATTGCCGAGCGTGAAAGAGAGATCAATGCATTTGCTGCTCAAAGCAATTTCAAACTTGAGGCCTGGTTTACGGCAAAGGACAGCAGTGATAAAAATATTTCTTTTAAAGCTGAGGGTATCAAATATAATTCAGCAGAAGATGCAGAAAAGTTTTTGCAGAGTTGCATTGGTGCGAATTATAAAGTAAGTGATATCCAGGTTAAACCGGCAAAACGTTCACCCGCGCCACCTTTTACTACGTCCACTCTTCAGCAGGAAGCAAGCCGCAAGCTGGGGTATGGAGTCAGCCGTACGATGCTATTGGCGCAAAAATTATATGAGAATGGTCACATTACATATATGCGTACAGATAGTGTGAACCTGAGCGATACGGCCCTTGGCGATATTACAAGAACAGTAAAGGGTATGTATGGAGAAGAATATCACCAGTTCCGGAAGTACAAAACAAAAAACGAGAGTGCGCAGGAAGCGCATGAGGCCATCCGCCCAACATACATGAGTCATTCCACGGTGACCGATGCAGATTTAAAAAAATTGTACGAGCTGATCTGGAAGCGTACAATGGCCAGTCAAATGGCGGATGCCGAGCTGGAAAGAACGATCGCAAAGATTAATATCAGTACGAACAACGAAGAGTTGTCAGCGCAAGGTGAAGTGTTGAAATTCGAAGGTTTCCTGAAAGTGTATCGTGAAGACAGGGATGACGAAGATATTTCCGAAGAAGATGCAGAAGGAATATTACCTCCGTTAGTGGTTGGCCAACAATTACCATTGAAAGAAATGAAGGCCATCGAAAGATTCAGCCGGCCGCAACCAAGGTTTACAGAGGCTTCACTTGTTAAAAAACTGGAAGAGTTGGGGATCGGCCGTCCTTCGACTTATGCACCCACCATCTCAACGATCTTAAAAAGAGGTTATGTCGAGAAAAGGGACAAGGAAGGAGTGAAAAGAGATTACCGCGTTTTCATCCTGGAGAAGGATCATATCAAAAAAATTGTTGACCACGAAACAACCGGTGCCGAGAGATCAAAACTTTTCCCGACAGATCTTGGTTTGGTGGTGACAGATTTTCTGAAGCAATACTTTGATGACATCATGGATTATGGTTTTACAGCCAGGATCGAGGAAGAATTTGATGAAGTTGCCGAAGGAAAAATGAAATGGAATAAGATGATCGACGATTTCTATAATCCGTTCAAAAAGGATGTGGAAAAAACCATTGAAACCGCCGAACGTGTAAAAGGGGAAAGGGAATTGGGAACCGACCCGATAAGCGGCAAACCGATCGTTGCCCGTATGGGAAGATTCGGACCGATGGTACAAATAGGAATCGCGGATGAAAATGAGAAACCGCATTTTGCAGCATTGAAAAAAGGACAGAGCATTGAAACGATTACATTGGAAGAAGCTCTTGACCTCTTTAAGCTGCCTCTTTCATTAGGAGAATTTGAAGGACTTCAGGTATATGTGAACATGGGCCGGTTTGGTCCTTATGTAAAATGGGGTGAAGATTTTATTTCTATTCCCAAAGGAGAAGATCCCCTGGAAATAGATATGGAAAGGGCGGTTGAGTTGATCAATCAAAAAAAGGAGGCAGATGCGCCGATCGCGATGTATGACGGCAAGCCGGTAACAAGAGGGAAAGGGAGATTTGGCCCTTATATTAAATGGAATGATATGTTCATCAATGTACCAAGGCGATATGATTTTGATGCCTTGAGTCAGAAGGATGTTAATGAACTGGTCGAAGCAAAAATTAAAAAAGAAGCCAACCGCTATATACAAACCTGGCCAGAAGAAAAGATCTTCATTGAAAATGCAAGATGGGGACCTGTGCTTAAGTT
>DASYSW010000195.1:0-6391 GCA_036002905.1 Chitinophagaceae bacterium | reverse complement strand
AGTTAATAATTTAGTAATAAGATGCTTAGCAATTCATTTTCCATAATAAAATATACAAAATCCCTGCCCGGGGCAGGAATGCTATTTGTACAAAGAAGCAAAGCTCTGCGTCAACGTAAAGCCTGATTCATCGATACCATATGTAATAGCATCAATTTTAGTGGTAAATACGTTATACATTATGAGCGCCAACGCAGAGGTACCGATACCAAAGGCTGTATTGTATAACGCTTCAGAAATACCAACTGCCAATTGGGTTGCGGCACTTCCCCCACCACCTTCCGCGCCCAGGGCACTAAAAGAGCGAATCATTCCCATTACCGTTCCCAAAAGGGCAATCAACGTTCCGACCGATGTGATAGTAGAAAGAAATACCAGGTTTTTTTGAAGCATGGGTAGTTCGAGCGCCGTTGCTTCTTCCACTTCTTTTTGTATCGCCAGCACTTTCTGGTCTGTGTTCAATTCGGTGTTACCAATCATTTCCTTGTAACGGCGAAGACCGGCCTTCATCACGTTCGCAACAGAACCACGTTGTTTGTCGCATTCATAGAGAGCAGAATCTACATTACGATTGGCAAGATGATATTGTACTCTGCGAATGAAATCAGAAACGCTTCCATTTCCCAAAGCTTTCCTTACAGTGAGAAATCTTTCGATTGAAAAAACAATCACCATCAATAACATTCCTAATAATATCGGAACGATGATACCACCCATGTAAATGGCGTTCAAAGCACCTTTCGGATCCCTGTGTTTTGGCCAAAATGCTCCTTCACCCGGAGTTTTAAAGCCATCGGGATTTCCGAAAATAAAACGCCAGATGCAATAACCCGCAATAATGCAAATAACGGGAGCGAGCCAGGAAATAGCATTGCTGCTTTTCTTTGCCTGAACAGACGTAGCCTTAACGGATGCAGTCGCAGTCGGTTGTGTTGCTGCCATGATCGTAATTTTTAGTGTTTTTTAAATTTAGAAATAACCATCCAGATTTTACGGGTCACAATTGTAATGAAAAAATGCCTATATAATCAAAATCAAGGGCGAATTTTTTAGGGAAAGGATGTCAAGTTAATGATTTTTTTAAATGCGGCAAGTCTTTCATTTGTAAATTTGAAATGAATTACTCGTATCGCAGCGCTTCAATAGGATTTAACCTTCCCGCTTTCAATGCAGGATATAACCCGGCCAGCAGTCCCACTATCGTGCAAATAACAATGCCATAGATCACCCAATTCCAAGGCACCACAAAACCCGTGTTCAAAACAATAGAGAAAAGATTGCCGATTGCAACTCCCAATAAGATCCCAAACAATGCCCCTAATAAGCTAATGATAATTGCTTCCAATAGAAACTGGCGACGGACCAGCTTGCTTTTGCCACCAATGGCTTTTATTAACCCCACTTCCTTCGTTCGTTCTGTTACTGAAACCAGCATGATATTCATTAGCCCGATTGCGGCGCCAATTAAAGTGATAAGACCAATGACCGTTGCCGAAATTGTAAGGAACCCAAGGCTCTTCATTGCCTTTTCCACGATCGCATCATTCCGGTCAAGAACAAAATTATTTTCTTCAGTAGTATTCAATTTGCGAATGGCTCTGAAAGTTCCTTCCGCTTCACCCATAGCTTCATTAAGATTCCTGATATCGTCCGTCATAACAGCGATCGTATAACTGCTTACATTGTTGGAATAGTTGCGATCAATATTCTGATAACTAAGGATAACAACGTTATCGCGGCTAAAACCAAAAGATGAGCCCCTGCTCGCCAGCACACCCAATACCCTGTAGGGAACGTCGTTAATGCGAAGGATTGAGTTTACAGCTTTGTCAATATTGTCTTTAAAAAACCGTACAGCTATATCATGACCGATCAAACACAAATTTCTTCCACTTTGAACGTCGGTCTGGTTATAATTCCTCCCTGCAGAGAGTTTAAATCCATTCAGAAAAAGATAATTTTCATCCGCCCCGATCATCAAAACATTAGGGGACGTCTTTATTCCATTATGAGAAACGATCGTATTTCTGTTTACAAAAACGGAAACCCCCGTTGTTGCAGGAAACGTGTAATATTTTCTAAATGCATCTGCCTGCTCAATGGTGATTACTTTTCCAAGGCTTGATGTTTTTTCTTTTCGCTTTCCTTTTTTGGCCACCTTGAGATCAGACTGACCACCCCCGCCAAACCGGATCTGTCTTTCTTTAAACCGAATGGTAAAGCCATTCGCGCCCATTGTAGAAAAACTCTCCATGAATTTCTGATTCATGGCTTTGATAGCCGTAATGATCCCTACAAGCGCCATAATTCCAAAAGCAATAATTGCAACAGTCAACCCTGTACGAAGTTTATTACTGCGAACCGTACGATAAGCGAGAGAGAAAATGTCACCTGTATTCATAATCTGCTACTGCAATTTAAAGACAACTATCCAAATGCGGACATAGATTTTATTCTAAATCACAGCCGGGAGGCTATCTAAAAATAGAGCCAATTGATGATCAAATTCGGAAAAATACCAAGAACAATAATAAGAGCAGCAAGTAAGAGTAGTGTTAACTTAAACGCCGAACTTACTTCAATTACTTGTCCATCCCCTTCTTTAAAGTACATTGCCTGGATCACCCTGAAGTAATAGTACACACTGACCACAGCCATGAGCACAGCAAAAATAACAAGCCACAAATATCTTCCGGTTGCTGTGGCCGCCTTGAGCATATAAAACTTGGATAAGAAACCGGCTGTTAACGGTACGCCTGCCAGTGACAACAAAAATATAGTGGTTACTGCGGCGAGTAACGGTTGTTGCTTCGCAAATGCATTAAAGCCATCGAAACTATAATCCTTTAATTTGATGAGCACGGCAAATATCCCAATTGTCGCAAGGCAATAAGCGGCAGTATACAACAACAATCCTTCCTTTGCGTCCTGGTTCATGGCATATATAGACAACATGATAAATCCTGCCTGCGAAATGCTTGAATAGGCAAGCATCCTTTTGACGCTTTGCTGAAAAACAGCGGTAATATTTCCAATAAATAAAGTGATCGCGGTAATAAGAGCGATGAGTAACTGCCACTGCGGCTGTAAGTTTCCAAACTCATCGCTGAATAAACGAATGAACGCAATGAATGCTCCCACTTTAACAATTGTGGCCATAAAAGAGGTAAAAACAGTAGGTGCGCCGTCGTATACATCGGGTGTCCAAAAATGAAAAGGTGCTGCCGACACTTTAAACGCCATCGAAAACATGAGCAACAACATGCCGGAAATAAATAAAGCAGAAGTTGGGGCTTCTTTCATCTCAACCATCGTACTAAATGTACCGGTTGCTCCATAAATCAATGCGATTCCCATCAACATGAGGCCCGTAGAGAAAGCCCCCAATAAAAAATATTTCAGGGATGCCTCATTGCTTTTCAGATTTCGCTTATCACTCCCTGTTAAAATATAGAGCGGGATGGAAATGATCTCTATTCCGAGGAAAAGCATCAATAAAGAGCGGAAGGAAGAAGCTAACGTGACTCCACAAAGGACGAAAAAGATCAATGAAAAATATTCACTGTAATTTATTCCAACTTTTTCCATGTCTCTTGCTGACAACAGGAAATATACGAGTGTACTTATAAAAACAATGGTGTTGAACAAAAGAGCAAACCTGTCGAAACCAATCATTCCTTTGGTGTCGATCTTAAAGAAAACCATTCCTGACATTTCGAGAACGTTCGCTATCACGACAATTATCAACCCGGCAGTAGCGAGGCTCCGGATAGCAGCCTTGCTGTGCAGCAGAAAACTGCTGAACATCATGATCACCCCAAAAACCGCTGTCAATAATAGTGCATTCATGGCCTCTCCCCCAGCCCCTCTCCAACGGAGAGGGGAGGTAAAAAATTTTTTTATTTATTAAATATTGTTCTTACATCTGCCTTTTGTAAAATGAACTCCGATGTTTCCTTACTGATGTCTAAAAATATTTTTGGATACAATCCAATCACAAATACAAGCACAACAATAATCACCAGCGATGCTGTTTCATTTAAACGCAAGGAATATCCCGTGGCTGTCAGCGAATTTGTTTCACCATAAAAAACCTTACGTATCATGTTCAATGTATAAACAGCCGCTAGTATAATTGTGATGCCCGCGAGTACAGTGAATACGATATAATACTTTGTCACGGTAGAAGCAAAAATGCCGTTGAACATTAAAAATTCCCCAATGAATCCGTTTGTAAGTGGTAAGCCTATGTTCGCAAGCGCAACGATCACAAGCAAGATGGCCATCGCAGGTGACCGCTGGGCTAACCCTCCCAGTTGAGAGATCTTTCTTGTTCCAAACTGTCGCTCTATTAATTCAACGACGATCCACAAGCCAATGATGTTAATCCCATGATTGAACATCTGTATCATCACTCCCTGCATACCACTGTGGGTCTCGGCAAAAAGGCTGGCGCACATTAAACCAATATGAGCAATGGATGAATAAGCAACAAGCCGTTTCAGGTCATCCTGCTGAATGGCGATCAATGACGCATAGAGCATACCTGTTACTGCCAACGTGGTCACGGTATCACCCCATTGATAAAATGAAATATGCAAGACCGGGATCAGCCAGCGGATCATTCCAAGAACGCCCATCTTTACCATTACTCCACTTAAGATCATCGTAACTGCCGTCGGAGATTGTTCATACGTATCGGGCTGCCAGGTATGAAGGGGCCATATAGGCATTTTGATGGCAAATGCCACGAACATCATCCAAAATAACCAGGATTCCGCGCGACTATTCGATGCAGAATTATAAAACGCAGTGATATCAAAAGAATGATCGGGTGTTTGCAGGTATATATAAATAATAGCTACCAGCATTAATATGGACCCGGTGAAAGTGTAAATAAAAAATTTAAAGGTGACGGCAATTCTTCGCTCACCACCCCACTGCGAACAGAGAAAATAGGCGGGTATCAGTGCCAGTTCCCAAAAGAAGTAAAACAACAATGCGTCCATGGCAAGAAAAACACCTATCAACCCAACCTGCATCAATAACATTAGTCCAAAAAAGTTATTAGGCTTTTTGTAAACACTGTTCCATGTCGAAAGAAATACTAATGGAAACGAGACCGCAGTCAGCAGGCAAAGTATCTGTCCCATTCCATCAAGCTTTATTGAAAAACTGGCATTGATACTACTGATCCAGTTCGCATGAAATTGCTGGTAAGAAGCATCTTTAAAAACAGTTAGCCCGAGAATGGAAACGGTCAACGTGATCAATGAGGAAAATAAGGCCCATCCACGAACAGTCTTCTCATCCTTAAAAAAGAACGCCGCTAAACCGCTTACAAAAGGAATTACTAATAAGAAAACAGGGATCATAATAGCCTTAATAAAATTTATTTATCCTTTTTCGTGAATCGTGAGTCGTCCGTCGTGAGTTTCATTCTGTTCACGTCTCACGTTTCACCCTTCAAGTCCTTACTTTCTCAAAAAAAACTGCAACACAAAAAACAAAACAATGCTCACTACCATCAACAACACATAACTTCCCACCTGGCCACTTTGCAACCATCTCAATTGTCGTCCGCCATACTGCACAGCTCTTCCAATTCCATTGACCAGTGCGTCGATGCCAGACTTTTCTAACCCTTCGTTTAATATTTCGCCTAATTTATTCAATGGCTTTACAATAATCGCGTCGTAGAATTCATCCACGTACCATTTATTTTCAAGAAATTTTCCAAGACCCTTTGATGGTTTGAATTCATGTCTGCGAAAGCGGAACCAGGCAATGATAATCGCAATCACCACCAATCCTGTTGAAAGCGTCATTAACGAAAACTCGGTAGAGGACGAAACAGCTTCTTCGGCTCTTACGGGAATAACGGGCGCCAGGAATTCAGTTAATTTATCGCCGCCTTTCATGATCACCTCAGGAATGCCGATAAAACCTCCGACTACGGAAAGTATTGCAAGGATCACAAGTACAATGGTCATTGCCGGTGGACTTTCATGTAAATGGCGCTCCTGATCTTTGGTTCCTCTGAACTTGCCTGCGAATGTGAGAAAAAATAAGCGGAACATGTAATAAGCAGTTAGCATGGCACCAAATAAAGCGACTGCATATAAGACGGGGTTGTGCTCATATGCTGCTAATAAGATCGCATCCTTAGAAAAGAAACCAGAGAAAGGAGGAACACCGGCAATAGCAATACACCCAATTAAGAAAGTAATAGAAGTAATTTTCAATCTATTCAATCCACCCATTTTCCGAATGTCCTGTTCGCCACCCATGGCATGGATCACACTGCCTGCTCCAAGAAATAAAAGAGCCTTAAAGAACGCATGTGTCATTACATGAAACACACCGGTTGAATAAGCACCCACACCCAGCG
>DASYSW010000194.1:0-1608 GCA_036002905.1 Chitinophagaceae bacterium | reverse complement strand
ACCACCAGGTTTCTGTTAGGCCAGTCAAAGCAAATGCGAACGATAGAAGCCTGGTTCTTCCCCGGCACCAGCGAAAAAAAGGCCCTCGTCATTGGTGGTGTTCATGGTACCGAACTTTCTTCAATTGAAGTTGCCAAATCTCTTATCCAAAAATTATCGCAGGGTGGACATTATTATAATGTTATCGTTATTCCTTGTCTTTTTCCCGATAATGCTGCTACTGCCAAAGAAAATGCCGGTGCAATTGGAAGCACTGCCAACATTGGCAGGTATAGTCTTTCCTCGGCTGCTGATCCTAACCGCCAGATGCCCACGCCTGGACAACCTTTTGACGAAGAGTCCGGCAAAGACCATATGGGTAGAGACATTGAAACAGAAAATCAATTGTTGCTGCGCCTGATCAATTTATTCAAACCCGACCGCATCGCAAATATTCACGCCATTCGTGACATACAACACGCCGGTATCTATGCTGACCCAAGGACTGATAGTAAAAGTTATGCATTGGGATTTGAAACCGACAGTAACCTTGCGATTGAAATGGCATTCATGGCTGACAAGAGCGGCGCATATATTCCCGGTAACCAGCTGGGTACAAAACCGACCGCTCTTTATTTTAAAGATCCAACACCAGTTGAAAAAGGAAGTTTCCAGAAAAGAAACTTCTCAGGTTCATCACTGCCAAACAATCGCGGGAGCGGAATATCGCTGGGAACATGGGCGAGTACTGCCATTTCTGATGCAGAGGATCCCATGCTGAATCGCCAGGCGATGAGAATACTCACCATAGAATTTCCCGGCTATAAACGACCCGGTGATTATGAAAATGCAGACCAGGAGGATTATTTCAACAGGCAGGTTGAAGTATACGCCTCAGCAATTGAAAAGATCTTTTTAGGAGAATATTTTGTTGAACAAGGAGACGTGGATAACGCAAGTCCGGGCAGCAATGAGTAGATGAGACGCTCACGTCTCACGTTCACGACTTTAACAGTTCATACGCCCTTTCGTTCAACTCAATCATTTCTCAATTGACGACGGAAGATTCCAAAGCTAATTTGCTTTAGAATAAAGAACCTATAAACCTGTTTTTATGAGACGATTCAAAAAAATCCTGCAATGGATAGGAAGTATCCTGCTCGTATTGGCTGCCGGTATAACCATAACGGTTATGGCAAGACAAAACTTAAAATACGATGCACCGTATCCAAAAATTAAAGCTTCTACAGATAGTGCAGTGATTGCAAGAGGAAAACACCTCGTGTTCAGTTCTGCACATTGCATCAATTGCCACAACAACAATAACCCCGATTCACTAATAGCCCTCGGCCAGGATGTACCTTTAAGTGGCGGTGTCTTGTTTGACGTAGGGATCGCAAAAATTTATTCAAAGAACATCACCCCCGATAAAGAAACTGGCATTGGAAGATATACGGATGAGGAAATCGCACGAGTACTTCGCTATGGCGTTCATCCTGATGGAGGACCAGTACTTGATTTCATGCCTTTCCACAACACAAGTGATGAAGATCTTACAGCGATCATTTCTTATCTGCGCGCACAAAAACCGGTAAGAAATGTGATCCCCGAAAATAGTTACACCGTCAT
>DASYSW010000193.1:0-3521 GCA_036002905.1 Chitinophagaceae bacterium | reverse complement strand
ATGCCCCATAAAGACAAGCGAAATGAATCAATAGTGGGATCTTTAACCCGGGGTCAATTTAAGAAATTGCAAAAAGACTGCCTAATAACAAATCGTTTCAGATTTGACAGGATTCAGCCGTCGCGGCAATAATTGAGATATGATCTTGCAGTGAAGGTTAACGAAAAAAATGTTTCAATTTATCTTTTATGACACCCAACAGGCTCCTGCTTTCGTAAGTTCTCTTGTACCAATCGACATTCTGCTGCAGCCTGTCGATGTCTGTTATAAGCTTATTAATTAGTTGACGATTCCCTTCGGATTGGGAACGACATTCGATCAACTTTGTATTTAGCTCAGAGACAAGATTAGTTTTTTCCAACATTTCAGACTGGAGCCTTTTAAGCTCTTCCTGTTGCCATCTTAGAATGTCTTCTTTCGAAGCGATCTCTTTTTCCAGCTTCTGATCAATCAATTTTAATGTCCTTAAAACATTTGCGTCATGGTCCGAGTTTACTTTGCCGTACAAAATATCATTTTTCATAAAATGGTTTAATGTATTATGCGAATGCCCATTTTTTCCTGGGCGTTATAATGGCCGTGTTAGCATACAATTCCCTGTAACTGGAAAAATTACGCTTCACATTAAATTCAGCCTCACAAATTGACTTTGAAAATTCACCCATCACATGAAGCATATCGCGATTATTGTAGTATTGCAATATCTTCAGGATAGCCTCTGTTTCTGTTCCGAATAGATCGCCATTGATACCATTTTTCACAACATCCATGTTCCCCACGCAATGACTCAAAAGAACCGGCTTGTGCAAGGTCAGCGCTTCGAGTACACCAAAAGACAGACCTTCATAGAGCGCGGTTGACAAATAAATATCACAGTCTGTTACCAGCTTTTTGATATCTCGTTGATTTAACCAGCCTGTGACGGTAATGTTTTTAGCAGTTAGCACATCCTTCATTTCACCGTCGCCAGCCCAAATAAATTCAAATTGTTTGAATTCTTCAAAGTATTGGGCAATTGTATTAAATGAGTAAGGGTTTTTTTGTTCAATAACGCGACCGGTCGTCACTATCTTAAACTTTTCCTTTTGAGTCGTGGTACGGGGAATTTTTTCATCGACGGTAATGCCGTTGCTAATGTAAGTTGCTTCGATTCCAAGACGCAAATAAGCATTCAATTCCGATGACGAGCAACAAATAACTTTTCCCCCGAACCTGTTACCCAATTTCTCCATGAGGCGATAAAAGTATTTTGAAAAAGCAGTCTTGCCCGACAAGAACGGAGCACCATTTGGGGTGTAGAAAACATTCTTTATACCCAACATTCTACACGCAATTCGACCAAGGAGACCACTTTTGGAAGAATGCAGATGAACGCCATCGATAAGATCTTTCTCCCGAAGGCGCTTTAGAATCTTATATAACTCGGTTAGGGCGAGAAAATCCTTAATTGGGTGAATTGACCGTTGAGCGGAATGCCATTTTATAAATCGTACCCTGGGAGATGAAAACGTCTTTTTTACCTTGGCTGCACTCATCACCTGCTTCCGCTCTCCGTGGACTATAATATGCTGGTCATCGGGCATAGTTTCCGTAAGATACTTTACGAAGACAGAAACACCCGCCGCAAAAGGCTCTACAACATGAACGATTGTCATAGGCAAATTATAAGGTTTTTGATTTGTGTTTTCATTAATTGCTTAGGACACAAGCAATCGCACCTCAAGGTAGACCTAAACTGGTCTGGTTAGTTTAATTCAGGTCGTCGCAGCAGGCTTCAATTTAATCAATAACAGGGAGAATGACAAAAATATGCGAACAAACGTTGCTCGGTCATATGTTATTGTTCATCTGACCAGTTTTCTGAGCTGCAAAACTAATCTTTTAGGCAACAACCTCAAAGCATAGATTCTTAGTGCACCAACAATTTTAAGAAAGGGATTTGTTCCATATTTCATAATAATCTTCCCCCTGCTAACCAATTGCTCCTGCCTGTTCCTCAAAGAAATCCCCCTGTCGTTTATTTCACACGTAACCAGGAATTTGTCAAGGATATGAGAATGCGTGATTTCAATCAATTGATAGAAAAAGGCGTAATCCTCGGCGTGAATAAAGTTAGAAGGGTAGTAACCCACTTTTTTCAAGAGCCCCGTTTCAAAAATAACCGTTGGATGTATAAATACATTTCGAAAATGCATCGCTTTTTCTATCTGGCTGTGCCCGGTCGGTGTTTTATATTGATAGCTAAAAGATTTTGCCTTGTCTTCAAAAACACACCAGCTGCCCAACAAACCAACGTCAGTATGATCGCGCATAAAATCCATCTGCTTATAGAAGCGATCCGGAGCACACAGATCGCCACAATCCAACCTCGCTATATAAATTGCCGCATTCTGCTCTTCAATCCATTTCAGCCCGTTGTTCAAAGCGGCTGTTATGCCCTGGTTCATTTCATTTCTCAGAACAAAAAGAGGAAAATCAATTTTAATACCCAATTCTATCGAAGCAGACGTAACAGGAACGTTGCTCCCATCATCTACAACTAATACCATAAACCGATCCGGGTAATAAACTACGCTTTGGAGAGAAAGCAGCAATCCATCAAAATTGTTGTAACAAGGTATCAATAAGCAAAAGTCAAGAGGTTTGCCTTTTATCATACTATCATACTAATTGCCCGGTACCACTGACCAGTGATTTTCCTTTCCTTCTAAGTTATTTACATATTCTAATGAACCAAGGCGTATGCGTAGTGGCACGGAAGTACTTTTCTCAAATAAAAATTCTTTTTTGCAAAAAAATGGAAGGTTTTGAGTTGCAAAACTTGGGTCGACGACAGCCGTCCTAAGCGGAAATGGGATGAGAGTAAGTGGTTGCAGCGTAGTGTTATTGATGGCGAGGCAACTTAAATTAGTTTTGTCGGCTGAAATTTCTTTTCCATTAAAATTTCCGGGTGCTTTTAATATGTGAGGTATTTTTTGTGCAAAAAGTGGCATTTGTTGCTGAGATAAAATCCTGAGGGGGAATATTAACAGGAACACAACAAGAATTTGATATGCACGTTGCGACTTCATTCGACCAATTGTCTGTAAATTTACGGCCTGATTTTTGATAATTGGTACGATTTTTTTAAAATTTAAAGCCTCGTAAACAAGCCTTAGCGAAACCATGGCTCTGAGTCAAAGTCTACAACAAAAACTATTACAAAAGCTGTCGCCGCAACAGATTCAGCTGATGAAACTGCTGCAGGTGCCAACCGCGAATCTCGAGGAACGCATCAAGGAAGAACTTGAAGAAAACCCGGCTCTTGAAGTAGATGAAGAAAAGGCTGAAGAATATGAAGAATCGAAGGAAGAGTTTAACGAAACAGCTGATGAACAATATGACGAACCGGATGGCAGCAATGATGAGTACGAAAATATTGACATCAGCGAATACGTCCACGAAGGAGATGATGATATCGCTGACTATAAATTGAGAGATGACAACTATCCTGATGCAGACGAGGACCGCGTAATACCCCA
>DASYSW010000192.1:0-6316 GCA_036002905.1 Chitinophagaceae bacterium | reverse complement strand
CGATCGTTGAGGGTTATGGAAGAAAGAGATACAAAGCCGAGTTCATAAGATATCTCGTATTCTCGCAAACCGAATGTGATGAAACGATTGTTCATCTTGACTTTTTATTTGAAACAGAATCGCTAGCGGATAGAGCGAAGTATGATGATTTGCGTAACAAGGACGACTTGTTGAGCAAAAAGATAAATAAATTTATTCAATGGGTTGAACAAAATTGGAATGAGTTTCCTTCACCGGAAACCGGCAACATGTAACTGGTAACCGCTTATGAAACTTTGGCAAAAAAATATTGAGTCGCTACAGGAAGTGGAAAAGTTTACGGTGGGAAATGACCGCAAATTTGATCTGCTGTTAGCCCCCTTTGATGTGCTGGGTTCTATTGCTCATGTTATCATGCTGGAAACAGTTGGCCTGGTTAAGAAAGGGGAAAAGGACCAATTAGTGAAAGAACTTCAAAACATATACGCCTCTATAAACTCCCCTTCAGGGGATGGGGGCTTCACGATTGACGAAACAGTTGAGGACATCCACTCGCAGGTTGAGTTCCTGTTAACCCAAAAGCTTGGAGACACTGGAAAAAAGATCCATAGCGCAAGAAGCCGGAATGACCAGGTCCTTGTCGACATAAAACTTTTTTTAAGAAACGAAATCGAAGAACTGGTTAAAAGCATTCAGCCATTTTTTGAATTGCTCCAATCGCAAAGTGAGAAATACAAAGGCGATCTTTTACCCGGGTATACTCATTTGCAACTGGCCATGCCCTCCTCATTTGGTTTGTGGTTTGGAGCTTATGCTGAGAGTTTAGTCGACGATACGATTACGCTAAAAGCTGCTTATGATGTAGTGAATAAAAATCCACTTGGCTCTGCTGCGGGCTATGGCTCATCGTTTCCCATTAACAGAACTCTTACAACAAAACTTCTTGGATTTGAGGATCTCAATTATAATGTGGTATATGCACAAATGGGAAGAGGCAAGACGGAACGAATCGTAGCGATGGCGTTGGCAAATGTTGCAGACACACTTAGCAAGCTTTCTATGGACGCCTGCTTGTTTTTAAATCAAAATTTTGATTTCATTTCTTTCCCGCCGGAATTAACGACCGGCAGCAGCATCATGCCACATAAAAAAAATCCGGACGTATTTGAACTTATACGTTCCTATTGCAACAGGCTCAAATCCCTTCCCAATGAAATTATGCTGATGACAACGAACCTGCCTTCAGGTTATCACCGTGATCTCCAATTGCTGAAAGAACATTTGTTCCCGGCATTTAAGACAATGAAGAATTGTTTCGAAATGGCGGGCTTAATGCTATCGAATATCGACATCAAAAAAAATATTGTCGCCGACGAAAAATACAAATACCTGTTTACTGTTGATGAAGTAAATAAATTGGTGATGCAGGGAGTTCCATTTCGCGATGCTTACAAAATAGTGGGACAAAAAGTGGAAGATGGAACATTCACCCCGCCTGCCCCCGGGGAAATTGCAAGAGGAGTTCATGAAGGAAGCATTGGTAACCTTTGCAATGAACAAATAAAAAAACAAATGCAGAAAGTGGTGGATTCATTTCCTTTCGCCTCTGTTCAATCAGCAATATCAAGTCTGCTAAAATGATCTTTAAGCCTATCATTATCCTTTAGCCTGACGGAACGTGCTGTTCAAGATTAAATGCTTGACGATTCACGTTTGACGTTCCTACAATCCATACTTATCCACGAGGTAGATCAGCGCGGCCATATTAACAGCGCCCAATTCCAATTCACGTTTGTTTACATTTTCAAACACGTCATTCCTCGCATGATGGTAATCGAAGTAACGCTGAGTATCGGGTGCGAGTTCTGCGACAGCGGTTTTCAAATTTGCATTCAAAGGACTGACATCAGCGCCACCACCTCCACCAACAATTTGATACACGCCGTACCAGGTTAATAACGGAATCCAACTCTGTACTTTTTGCAATTGTTCTGGTGTACCTCCGAAACTGTATCCACGCGGAGAAAAACCGCCGGCATCACTCTCCACGGCGAAAATGTGTTTTTCGTTTTTCGTCTTTGCTTCTTCGGCGTACTTCGTTCCTCCACGCAGGCCGTTCTCTTCATTCGCAAACAACACGAACCGAATAGTATGTTTCGGTTTATACCCGAGTGCTTTAAATGCGCGAAGGACTTCTATCGTATGTACAATACCTGCACCATCGTCATGAGCGCCCTCTGCAGGATCCCAACTATCAAGATGGCCACCAACGGTAATATACTCACCGGGAAATTCTGTCCCGGTCAATTCACCGATCACATTGTGGCCGATCGTATCCGGAAGAAAATGCCCATTTGTCTGTAATAACACAGTGACCGCTTTCTGCCTCAGAACAGAATCCAGCAGGTCCGCATCTTTTAAGCCGATGGCAACGGCTGGAATTTTAGGGAGAGTTGTGTCATAACGCAAAGCTCCCGTATGTGGATTGTTGTCTGTACTTCCGCTCATGCTTCTCACGATCACTGCCAATGCACCATATTTTGCCGCCCGGCTGGCGCCGGCACCCCTGTATCTTACTGCGTCACCATATGCCTGGAATACGTTGACAAAGGTTGGGTTGAATTTGTAATCGTAAAAAACAATCTTTCCTTTTACAGAATCTTTTTTCTTGTCAAGATCTTCGAATGAAGTAACCTCGACAACATTTGCTGATATGCCGTTTGGTGCTGTTCCGAGCGAATTACCAAGGGCAATAACGTCAAGTTCTTTTTTCTTCGATGAAATATTTGCAATGGCCTGGTCTTTTCCGCCTCTCACCCAATGGGGGATCATGCATTCTTGCAACCAGGTTTTATCTGCCCCGGACTGCTTTAAAACTTTTAAACCCCATTGTTCTGCTTTATAAAATCCTGGCGAAGCAGACAGGCGGGCACCAACATTCTTGGTAAGATCATGAAGATTATCGTACGCTTTGCTATGCAGGAGAATTTCATCAGCAATGCGACGGATCATTATTGAATCATCATTTTGGGCAAAAGAAAAAGAATAAATAAAAAATACGAAAAGGGTAATGGAAAGTTTTCTCATATATTACATCTTTCAATCCGGCTAAAATAAATCAAAGCGGTTATTCGACGCAAATATTTAAGATGAATGAAAGAATATTGATATGAAAGGAAGGATTAAGTTATTTATAGTATTTACCTTCGTAAACCATTTGGAAAAATATGAGAATAGGAATTGTATGCTATCCCACATTTGGAGGTAGTGGAGTGTTAGCAACAGAATTAGGAAAGGCATTAGCACAAAAGGATCACCAGGTACATTTTATTACATACCAGCAACCAGTGCGGTTGAATGGATTTATCCCAAATATTTTTTATCACGAAGTGCAGGTCCCTACCTACCCTCTCTTTGATTATCCTCCATACGAAACCGCACTCGCAAGCACAATGGTCGATGTGATCAGGAATAATAACCTGGACCTGCTGCATGTACACTACGCAATTCCTCATGCTTCGGCTGCCTATGTTGCCAAGCAAATTCTGAAAAAAGAGAATAAAACCATACCTGTCATTACCACCCTGCATGGCACAGACATAACGCTGGTGGGAAGAGACAAGATGTATTCACCTGTCGTCGCCTTTTCGATCAATCAAAGTGATGCGATAACTGCAGTATCAAAAAATTTGCGTGATGAAACTTACAAGATCTTCAAGATCGAAAAAGAGATCGAGGTCATCTTCAACTTCGTAGACGTCCAGCGTTTCACCCGTAAGCCGATCGATGCCTTCAGACGGGTCATCGCACCCAATGGTGAAAGAATTTTGTTGCATGCTTCCAATTTCAGAAGAATAAAAAGGGTGCAGGACGTCGTGGAAATATTTTATAATGTACACAAAGAACTGCCTTCAAAACTTTTATTTGTCGGTGACGGTCCTGAACGACAAACTGCGGAAGAGTTGTGTCGCAAGCTGAACGTTTGCAATGACGTTCAGTTTGTGGGAAAGCAGGAACAAATGGAAGACATCCTGGCGATCGCCGATCTCTTTTTGCTCCCATCGGAGTATGAAAGCTTTGGATTAGCTGCTCTCGAAGCAATGGCAGCGGGAGTTCCGGTAGTTGCATCGAACGCCGGCGGATTGACTGAGATAATTGTGCCGGGAGCAACAGGCTTTATGAGCAACGTCAAAGATGTTGAATCGATGACACAGCAGTCATTGGAGATCCTTAGGAACGATGACGTATTGAAGGCATTTAAGAAACGAGCAGCAGATCATGCAAAAAAATACGATATCCAGAATATTGTCCCGCAGTATGAAAAGTTGTACCAGAGATTTTTGAAATGAATGAGAGTAGCTTTCAGCGGATTAACCAGGGATCCGGGTCTATATTTTCCTTCCCTTTCATCAAAAGCAAATCGATCTTGCTACGGCCATCAATATCCAATGCTGCTCTACCGATTACATCACCTTTAGTCACGACTGTTCCCCTGGCTACATTTACAGAAGAGAGGTTGCTGTATACTGTGAAATAACTACCATGCTGAACCATAACAGCGAAAGCATCATCCATATTAAATACGTTAGTCACATGTCCATTAAAAATAGATTTTACAGTCGAACCGGTGCGCGTTGATATAGTAATTCCGGGGTTCCTTCCTTTTACATGGGTAATTTCGTCTGTATACACGCCAAAGTGAACACTTACAATGGCATGTTCGACTGGCCAAGGCAATTTTCCTTTGCTCTTTTCGAAGCTCGCATCAAGCGCCTTCTCACTGCTATTTAATGTAGAATAGTCATCAGGCATTGCAACATTCTTTCTCTTTGCCGCCGCCACGTCAAGTTTTCTCGAGGTGGTGCTCTTCTCACCTTTCGCATAATGATAATTTTTTTGCTGCCCAGCCAACTTCTTTTGAATATGCTGTCGCTGACTTTCTAAACGTTTCTTTTTGCCCTGCCCATTGGAGGGATTTGGAAAAACTGCAAAAAGACAAGCGAGTAAAAACAGCTCTTTCATGGCAAAGTTTGATGCTCGAAATTTTTCATTCGAACATTCGTTGAGAGTTTACTTTTTGAACTTGGATTGAATTCTTTTTCGAAAGGAATACCGTCAAACAGCTTACCTTCTTCTTAGCCAGGGTTCAGGGTTTACGTTCTTACTTTCAATCATCAATATAAAATCAATTTGTCCCCCATTGCCGTCGTCAGACTGTCCCACTTTTCCAATTGCCTGGCCGGTGGCAACATCCATTCCTTTAGCCACATTCACTGATGTCAGGTTGCTGTAAACTGTAAAATATTTTCCATGTCTGACCGTTACCATCATTCCATCTCCTAAATTAGCCACTGCAGCCACCTCGCCATTGAATACTGATTTCACCGGAACTCCAGAAGATTGTGTCGCGATAGTAATGCCAGGATTATCACCCTTCAGGTTCGTTCCTTCAATCTCATACCGGCCAAAATGGATACTCACAAATCCATTATCTACCGGCCAGGGAAGTTTGCCTCTGTTACTTTCAAAACTTGCATTCAGTTTTACATCTTCTGCATTCAAATCCAAATAGCTTTTTGGTTTAGCTGTCGATGTCGTACTCTTTGAGTTAGTATTTGGCGTGGTGGGATTTGTAATGGCTACAGTTTCCTTTGCTTTGGCCTTTGCCTTTGCTTCTTCCTCTGCTTTTTTTGTTTCTCTCCGTACAATTGCAAGAATTGCATTCTTAAGTTGAATATCTCTTTTTTGCTTGGATGTTATCTCCTTCTTCAGTTCTTTTTCCTTGGACTTCAATTCGGTCACTGCTTCATCCTTTTCCTTTTTCTGGCCCTGCAACACTTCAACCTGTTTAGCCTGGTTCTGGATGGCTACCTTCTTTTCATTCATCTGGCTGATCTGCAGCTGTTTTCTTTTTTCAATTTGCTGCTGAGTTTCAATGATACTGTTTACCTGCTGCTCACGGTAAGACCGGTATGATTTCAGGTAAGCGATCCTCTTAAGTGCATCGTTAAAATTAGCTGCTGAAAAAATAAAATTCAGGAAGTCATAGTTGCTCCTGTTTTTATATGCGTACACTACACTGCGCGAGTATTGAGCTTTCAGCGTATCAAGTTGTTTCCGCATCTTGATGATCTCAAGGGTGCTGTAATAAATATCGTCATTGAGATACCGGATCTCCCTGTTGATGTTATTCAGGTATCGTTCCTGTACCTGGATCTTTCTTTTAAGCACCGTTAATTGGCCCAGTGTGGCGCTTCTCTGGCCTTTGATCTGGCTATAGTTTTTTTGAAGGTCTGCGAGTTCCTGTTGGATCTCCTGTCGTTCTTTTTCCATTTGC
>DASYSW010000191.1:0-2759 GCA_036002905.1 Chitinophagaceae bacterium | reverse complement strand
TCATAAAATTATTTTTATACTTGACTTTAGGCGACACGATGAATGATGAAGTTCTCGTCAAACCCTTTCAGGCTTACTGACCCAAGATTCTCCGTAGCAGGAGTTAAATAAGGTCCTGCATTTTTGAATACGTCGTTTGTAATTAATATTTGTGAATTAAATTCTTTATTTAGTTGTTCCACTCTCGCAGCGACGATCACTACCTTGCCCGTAACCGAATACTGGAGCCGTGTATTATTTCCTATATTGCCGGTAATGGCACTCCCGGTATGAATACCGATCCCTATGAGAGTGTTTACAACTTTGCCCTCGCTTATTGCTATCTCTAATTTTTGATTTATTTCAACGGCTGCTTTCACTGCCTGCAATGAGGGGTTGTCAAGAGGAACAGGTGCACCGAAAGTGACCATGCATCCATCGCCGAGGAATTGGTTCACAATGCCTCCGTGATGAGCGACTGCATCGCTGACGATCGCAAAAAAAGCATTTTGATATTGTACAATTTCCTCGGGGTTCCGGGAAGCGGCAAAGTTTGTGAAGTTTCGAATATCAACAAACATGATGGCCACCGTCATTCTTTTGCTTTCGATGTGCCCGTTGTTCTCGAGAATTTTTTCTGCTACTTCCATTGAAATTTGCTGACCAAAAAGATTTTCCACTTTATTTCTCTTTTCGGCCTCTTTCAATGAGTTGTTTATTCCCCGCCGGATCTGGTTCGCAACAAGGCCGGCAGCGATGCTGCTTACAACAAGGATTGAGGTCCTGGCGCCATCATTGAAATCAAAATGATCATAGATAAAAAAACAAAGAATAAAATGAGAGGCTCCCGAAAGAACTCCGCAGAAAAATGAGAGCATGAAATTTAGGCGCATCGTTGAAAGAATGATAAAGATGAAATAGACGAGAAGTGCGGGAGATTTCAAAATATCAAACGTCGGGAATTGTCTGGCGACTGTTATAAGTATAAACGAGGGCAAGCAAATCTCAACAGCGGTGTTTATATATTGCCTGACCAATGGGAACTTAATTTTCCTGGTCCGGATCTGCCGATTGATGGCAAACAGGGTTAAGAACTCAAACAAGATCACCACCAGTGGGAACAGCCATACAGCAGGGATCGATTGTATTGTGCGCGTTTCCTTGTCCATTTCGAAAAAATATCCCTGCAATGTCCGATAGACAATCATGAAGAGGAAGATCGAAATGATAATGATAGTCCTCTTTTTCTCGCTGCGAAGTAATTCTTCATTTAGCTGTTGCTGAAAATGGATCTTCATAACTTAATTACTGTTTTGTGGTTTTATTGATGAAAAGGTGATTAAAGAGTTCATCATTTTCAACCGGTTTCCGTTCAATTGAACTTTCTTTTAACTGTCTGCGTTTGGCTGACCTCTTTGCCATAAGGGTCATAATTAAGTGCACTACAAAAACAACTGTCATAAACTATCTTTTTTTAAGCGTTGGTTTTTTAACAGCAGGCAGTAGAAACTATCCGCTGTATTAAACCTAAAACCAACTGCATGATGATAAATTCATTTTAAGTATTTTGATTCCCGGCAAAGCGAAGCCCACACGAGGTAAACAATGCCGGCATATTTTATCTCCATTTTCTTTATACGGAGTCCTGATGCTAAGACCAGCTCGAGCAAATCTCTGTCAATGTGGTAGCCTGTCTTTTTGTAGTGACCAGGAGCGATTTTTTTCTGAAGCCAGCCCACAAAACCATTTTGACTCAATCCGTATTCCATTAACAAGATCATCCCGCTCTGCTTGCACCACGAACCGATTTGCCCCAGGACAGCTTCAGGTTTTTCATAGGCACAAAGAGTAAATGTGGAGACGATCGTATCAAAGCTTTCAGCTTCGAATTGCAACTCCTCAACCGGGGAGACTATAAATCTTGCGTTTAAATTTCTTTCCATCGCTTCAGCTTTTGCTCTTTCCATTATTCTGGTGCTCACGTCTGTTGCCGTTACCTCTGATCCCAGGGGATAATGTTTGAAATTGATTCCTGTGCCGGCACCGATCTCAAGTATACTTCCGCGTGCATGGGAGAGTAGTTGCTTTCGATATTCCTGTTCTAATATTTTCAATCCGATCTTCATAAAACATTTGTCTAAAACAAGAACCCGGTTTTAATACTGACCAATTGGTCTTCTTTGGAAACTGCATAGGTTGCGGTAAATGCCATTTTATTAAATGGAAGGAACCATACGCCCCCGCCGTAGCTGTAGTGCCACGTATCAGAGGTTTCGCCTGGTATCCATACTTTCCCATGGTCAACAAATGAGAGCAAACCCCACGAACCCTTTGCGACGTATGCATTTACATTGCTGACCTTAAATCTCAACTCGGTGTTTTGATAGGCACTTGTTTTGCCCGCAAAACGATCCCTGTGAAAACCCCGGAGATTACTCAGCCCTCCGAGGCCATTCGCCTGGAAGAATTCATATTCATCACCAAGATTTGTTGCTACGCCTGTGCGGGATGCAAATGTGAGTCGGCCAACCGAAGCATATATCAGCGCTTCCGAGGTTAACCTTACGAATCTTTTTTCCGTCTCGTCAATGTTCTGTATGTACGCTGCACCGGTATTTATTCTTACTCCCTTTCTTGGGTATAATGCGTTATCGGTTGTATTGAACGAGTAACTTACCTGCACACTGCCATAATTTTTCCTATCGTAATCAGTTGAATCCAATTTGTCATCGCTTTCGACAAACCGGCCTTCATTGTCTCCCAATTTCACCGATTGAAAT
>DASYSW010000190.1:0-5694 GCA_036002905.1 Chitinophagaceae bacterium | reverse complement strand
GTCGTGCATCACGGCCGTACCAATTCCGCTCATGCCCCATCCCATCAAAAACCAAAGACCAAAGAATGTCCATGGCTTGCCGCCAGCAAACCCTGCGGTCAACAAAACGTAGGGAATAAAATACAGCGAAAGCATTACCGCGGTCTTAACCCACATCTCTGGGTTCGCATACGGAGAAATATTGCGAGTTTCAAAATAAGTGTCCACTTTTGAAACTATGGCGTCATAAAAACTATCCTTTCCTTTGGGTGCAAAACGAACGATATCCAGTTTTTGGATTTTCATGAGGCAAGTATATAAACAATGAATACTTATGATGATTGCACGACAAAAATCCTGCAACAGTCGTAACCTGAAGAAAGGCTTGATTAAGCTTATATTTCAAATTGAAATTGAAGAAAATACAGAGCTCTTAGTTATCAATAAAAGACACCAAGTACGGCAATTGGGGAAAAAATTCTCCATGGTATCATCAATAAAAAGGAAGGCTGTGGAGACAGCCCTATCATTATGGCATAAATTTTTAAACCAGCTAACAAATTAACGATCCAATATAAAAGATCACTATCAATGGGAAAATGCTCATCGATTTACTGTTTTTTCTCTCAACCTTATGCTGGCAGTAAGGGTGTACCGTATTAACAGACAATATTTCAAAGATTGTTTTTTCCTCTACACTGAAAAAGGTTGATTGGGAAAAGACAAAAATTAAAAGGAAGTTATTAAAGAAGAAGTTTTAGAACTCGAGCAATCCCGCAATGGCGGGAGTATAAACATTTTAGTGGTAACCCAAGTTTAATAGTAGCCTTAACGCCTTGACTTAATTGATGAATACCAGCTCGGCGTTCAGCCAATTGTTTTAGGAAGCGGCTTACTATTATTTAAAAACGTCAAGGATAGAGTTAGCCTCATACTCTTAAAAACAAAACATTTGGTTGCGGTGCAGCAACTCTTTACTATGGGTCGGTAAAAAAATGACTGAGCGTCTTATTTTCTCTTGGCGCCTTTCGTGATAACTTAACTCTCTTCCATAGTTCTTCGCAGTAACAACCGAAAAATAGATGAAATTTGGTAACTTTCTTTACAATCTTCTTTAATGTCTCAATCCCGTCAACTTGTAGCGATTATGTTTGCCGACATTGTTGGTTATACTGCGTTGATGCAGGAAGATGAAACATTTGCCGTGCAGCTTCGGAACAAACTAAAGAAAAAGCTGGAAAAAGAAATAACCACACATAATGGCCGGATATTGGCGTTCAGAGGTGATGGAGCTCTTTGCAGTTTTATGAGTAACATTGAAGGGGTCCTTGCTGCCCTTGCTTTGCAATTAGATATGCAAACCATTCCTATTGTACCGTTACGCATCGGCATTCACACAGGCGATGTGATGATGGAAGATGATAATATGTACGGAGACGGTGTGAATATTGCATCAAGAATAGAATCCTTTGCCGCACCTGGCAGTATTTTTATTTCTGGTAAAGTTTATGATGATATAAAAAACCAAAAAGATATTCAAATCGTTTCATTGGGAAAATATGCGCTGAAAAATGTAAAAGAACAGGTAGAGATATTTGCGATCAGCAATAAGGGCATCTTTGTGCCTGAGAGGATTAGTCTGGAAGGAAAGGGTGAAAAAGTACCTGAAAAAAAGAATATCGAAAAATCAATCGCTGTATTGCCTTTCGTTAATATGAGCAATGATCCCGAGCAAGAATATTTCAGTGACGGAATGGCCGAAGAAATTGTTAATTCTTTATCACACGTAAAAGATTTGAAAGTTGCGGGACGCAGCTCTTCTTTTCAATTTAAGGGAAAGAATATTGACATGAAGGAAGTGGCAGAAAAACTGCATGTGTTGACTGTGCTGGAAGGCAGTGTACGAAAACAAGGCAACCGGTTTCGTATTACCGTTCAGTTGATCAATGCAGAAGATGGGTATAACCTGTGGTCCGAACGGTATGACCGAGAAATAGATGATATTTTTGCGCTACAGGATGAGATCGCTTTAACCATCACGGAAAAACTAAAGATCACTTTATTGGAAAAAGAAAAAGCAATCATCCAAAAAGATCCGGCTGAAAATAAAGAGGCCTATGATTTGTATTTAAAAGGCAGATTTTATCTAAATAAGCGTGGAGCAGGTATAGCAAAAGGACTTGAATATTTTCAGCAGGCATTGGAGAAAGACCCTTCACTTACGTTGGCCTACACGGGCATGGCTGATACTTATTACCTCCTGGCTTTTTGGAGTGTCATGCCCCCGCATGATGCCATGCCGAAAGCAAGGGAATATGCAGAGAAAGCAATTCAACTTCAATCTTCTCAAGCAGAAGCTTATACTGCACTGGCTTTTGTCAGTACTTTTTATGACTGGAACTGGACGGAAGCAAAAAAACAATTTCAACATGCCTTTGAGCTTAACCCCAACTATGCATGGGCCCACTATTGGTATAGCTACTATTTATCATTCGTGGAAAGACAATATGAAGAATCCATACGTGAGGCAAAAAGTCTTGCAGAGCATTTAGAACCTTTAGTACCATTATTTCATCATGCATTATCCGTCATGTATATCTGTGCCGGCAGATTTGAAGAGGGGCTCCGGGCAAGTGAAACGGCCATAGAGCTGGATGCAAATTCTTTCTTCAGTTACAGAGGTTTAGGATTAAGTCTGGCAGGATTAAATAGATATGCAGAAGCCATCGAAGCTTTGAAAACAGCTGTGGTACTTTCATTACGACAGCCTTTACCATTGGTTGAACTAAGTTGGGTCTACTCATTATCCGGTAATAAATCCGAGGTTCAAAAAATATTAGATGAATTAGTTATGCGATCGGAAACTGAAAACATCTCTGCTTTATTAATTTGTTGTGTTGCTTACTATTCAAAAAACTATGATAAGGCCTTCGGATATTTAGAACAGGCATTTGAACACCGTGATAGCACGCTTCCTGGAATAAAAGTTCATCCGATCAGTGCATTCATAAGAACTGACCCCCGCTTTCAACCATTTCTTAAAAGAATGAATTTTCCGGAGTAAAATGTAAAGATATTTATGCCTTCCCACGTCAACTTGCAGCTCCGCCTGAGTTCGTTTGCTATTTTAGGCGTGTCCTTATTGTGCTTAGTGTTCTATAAAATAAAAGATGTTCAATCGTTATACCGAGATTATATCTCCGGATCAGATTTGTGCCAAAGGCTCATGAACCCCCATTTTGTTTGCATAAGTTCCCTGAGTTAGTTCTTTGTCATCAGCAAGGGCTGCATCGTTAGACATCTTTTAATTTTGAGTATTAACTACGAAGGATTTTCCCCTGTTTTCTAGATCATATCCCAACAGCTTTGTTGAACGATCGTCGAAATTTGCGGTTTACTTGGTAGCTGAGAATGATGCAAAAACAAATACCGCCAAGACCAAGGAAATTTATGAGGATTGCTAACATGTGGACAGGGCTTTCGCTAAATATACAAAAGCAACATCTTTGCATACGGTGAAGAGCATTGAAATCGATACTTACTTTGGCGATAAGCCCGTCCACATTGAAATATCAGCAACAATAGGAGCAGGCGAATTTTTTCATGTAACGGTCAACAAATATTACAATAGTCGGGTTTGGAAACCAATGATGGCTGGCGACATGATTTAAGTCCAAAAACAATGCTTCAGGGAGATGATGTTGCATTGATCATTGACTTGATTAAGGAGAACTTACTGTGAACCGCTTTTTCTTACGACGTATCAGTCGGGTATAGCAGTGCAAGAGTGTTTAAAAAAATTTGAGCAAGTTCCCTAGCCTCCTCGGTTGATTTCGCTTCGCCCTGGTGAGTTCTGCAGTTACTTTGTCTTTTAGATCGGACATTTCGCCCCGGGGCTTTTCCGCGAGCTAGGACCGTTCAAATTGCTTTTTGGTAATGTCCATACCCAGGGGGTAATGCCTGGTTTTATAGTTGAAGTAAACTCTAATTTTGACAGGATATACCTTATTTCGTTTACCGTCTTGCCGCGAGTCATGGTAAACCGAGATGGAGTAATTGGCCATTTTAACACTTTTTCTTAAAGGTAATTCGTTTGCACAAAATTTGCACAAACTAAAGTATAATGAGCCAATAGGAAAGTATAAAGCGTAAAGTTAGAAGTCAAGCCAAAACGCAGCTCCATGGCTTAATTGAATAGAAAACTAATATCGTTGTAAAATTCAAATTTCTGACTGTTAATCAGAGGGTCGCTGGTTCAAGTCCAGCAGCAGGAGCCTCACTGTACTGCTTTGCAATCTTTGCTAAAATAAATCCTGCAATTACTGCTTGGACAACTTTGCTCGTTTTAATTTTTGCCAGCAGGTCGTTCTGCTGCCAGGATAATAAAATTCTTATTTGAACTTTTTCAACAATGCCTTCAACCTTATGTTGCTGTGCTAGCTGATAGAGCTCCTTCCTTTTTTGATCGATGTGATCACTGAAGCGAATAATGTCTGATGATTGAAGAATTGATTTTAGGATTTCTTTCTTTCAACGAGGGGAAGACTAATCAAACTAACCATTGTACCACAAAAGCCATTGATCTTTTTATTTTTTATCCAGCTTCTTTTGCTTTTTTGTATAGTGGGATAAAAGCTATGGGCTGTAGAAACAGCCCATTAACCATTAAACCTTATCCTATGAAAATTCGCGGCGAATATATAGGGCAATTCTTGACTATTCAGGCTTATAGCAGGCGAAATTTGTCTTATAGAGGGTATACCCTTATCCAAACGGTGTTACGTTCCGTGGTAATCGTCCCCCTAAATCATCCTGGTGGTACTGGTTATGTCTCTAATAGTCTGGTTTTTTAACTCACCCGGTTTATCTTTAAAACAACTTCCGAAAGGGGCATAGCGTCTCTTTTTTTATTAACTTTCCTTTACGGCATACTCTTGTCCTGCGAATCGCTCCTACATTTTCAATTTAACTTTATGGCAAACATTAAATTTCCTGCACAGGGAAGATGACTACTGGTCTGAAGTCATCAACGAACGGGGGGTAGCCTTGTTCCAGGGGATTTATCTGGGCTATAATTTCAAATGACTTACAACTTTAACAGCCGCAAATGGGAGGATGAAATGCATGATATATCCGATGATATTTTAAAGCTGTTGAAATGGGAATTACATCAGTATGAGTTATGGCTGCCTGACGAAGAACCGCCTACTGATCTTTAAAAATTAAAGGGCTGTAGAAACAGCCCACTGTAAAGCTACTCCCGTATAATACACGGAAGCTTTAGCGCAGGCAAACAAAAGCCCTACGCTTAAAGCCCATGAACACATCTGAGAAAAATATGTAATTGTCGGCCGCAATGGACAAGCCAATGCAAAGACTTACATACCATTTTTTACTTTTCGGGATAGCAAAATGAAAAAAGCTGTAGAAACAGCCCCGCATAAAAAGGCGAGTTTTTGGTCTCTTGTAAGCTCTACAAATAAGGCTCTAAGAAAGCCCTCTGCTGAGGCTTTGGAAGATAGCTTAACGCAAGAGACGTAATCCAAGACGGAAGCCCTTCGAATTGATAAATTCTTATTGCTGTAGAGGCTTAGCATTGATAGCAGCACGCATTTGAGTTAACTGCCCGAGCCGCTCTTGTTTTTTGGCGAGCTCCCCAGTAAGTGATGCTATTTTGTCGTCCTGATTGCCTACATCATTGTTTGCCGACTGAGC
>DASYSW010000189.1:0-4951 GCA_036002905.1 Chitinophagaceae bacterium | reverse complement strand
GCTGCAACGAGCATCCATGCATCACCGGAAGAAAATTTAAAGGCGAGAAGATTTTTAAAATTACCTTTTGATAAGAGAAAAAGTATACCAATGATGCAAATGACCATTCCTGACAATTTCATCCACCCGATTCGTTCCTTTAGAAAGATACGGGCCATGATAATGGACATGATCGGGGAAGATGTAGTCCCTATCAATGCAAGATTGATCGCGGTCGTATAATGTCCCGCTATATATACAAATGTGTTAAACAAAGCAATCCCCGTTAAAGAAACCCAGAACAAATAATGCCATGATCTGCGAATGGTGTTCCATTCCTTGACCAGGTTCTTTATGGCGAAAGGAAAAATGATGAGCGTAGCAACGATCCAACGGTAAAATGCAAGACTAACGGGGCCGATCTGTTTATAAACCCCTCTTGCAATAATAAAATTACCGGACCAGATGAATGCAGCAAGCGTGGCAAGTGCGATGCCTGTGTAGATATTTTTGTTGGTTAGAACTATAATCGCTGAATTGTTAAATGGTTAAATTGTTTGAGCAATGGCTGATAAGACAACAATTTAGCAATTTAACAATAGAACAATAAACCAATTTAATGGTGGGCGAAATCCAGGTCATACCTTCCCTTTATTCTTTCCATCGGCGGATTAAAATATCCAAATTTTAACTCAGGAAATTCATCACGGACCAGTTGCATCAATTGTTTTACCCCCATACACTCACCTGTTTCGGCAACACCTATTTTTCCCAAATACCAGTCGGGGTCAATATTAAAATTGCGCCATTGGATCATCTTTAATCCTGTTTCAGAAATCAGTTTTCGCAACGCTTCGTACTCTGCTACACTGTCTGTCATCCCGGGAAAGACAAAATAATTAATTGATGTCCATCCGCCATAGAAATTAACGACCTTAAGACTTTCAACTATATCTTCAAACTCGTAATTATTGGGCCGGTAGTATGGCATGTAAATCTCCCTTCGCGCAGAGTTGGTACTTATACGAATGGAATCAAGACCAGCCTGACAAAGGATCCTGACCGCGTCTGGCTTGGAACCATTCGTATTTATATTGATGCTTCCTTTTGACGTATGCTTTCTTATTTCAACAATAGCATCCCGGATAGTTTCCCACATTAATAGAGGTTCGCCTTCACAGCCCTGGCCGAAACTGATGACAGGAAATGGAGCTGATTCAAGATGAGGCACAGTATATTCGACGATCTCTTCCGGCGTGGGTAAAAATGTTAGACGATCCTGTGTTGAAACAATGGGTTCTTCATCTGGTTGCAGCGAAATACATCCCACACAATTCGCGTTGCAGGCCGGCGAAACCGGGATGGGGCATTCCCATCTTTGTAAAAAGTAATTTCGTGCAGCCGGGCAATGATAAGTAAGAGCGCAGTTGTTCGCCAGGTGATTGACTAAACGATTAAATGGATAAGCTTTTAATAAGTGCTTCGCTCCGGATTCTACTTTTTGTTGATCATAACCTTCACAATCCTGGCGGATATCCTGTTCAATTCGCACAGCGGGAACAAAAAATTTATTATTGTACCAACCTGCTGCCGTATAACAGAATAGCGGCAGCACCGGTGCATCTTTTAATGTTTCATAAGCCGACAAATAAAAACCTGTATGTGCAGGAGGAATAAATGCGGCCACGGCCCAGCCTTTTTCACATAAACGCATCTCGCCGGTCCTGGTGTCAATGCCGATGCCTCTTCTTCCGGGCAGTTCATATAGTTGCCCGCCATTTGGTAATTCTATCCATTCTCCAGGCGGAACTTGTACAGCATCCCAGCCACTTCTGCCGGTAACGTAGAGTGAAGTGTCTTCGAATATATTTCCCTTTCCGTCGGAATAGAGTATGTAGGGTGATTGTTGAAGATTCATCTTGTCTCCAATTAAAAAGTCAAAATTAAAAAGTAAAAAAATAGCATTTTGACTTTTGAATTTGCATTTTGACTTTTATATTTTTAATTTTTACTTAACTGTTGTCGGCAAAATTGATTGAACTCATTTTCAGAAACATCATCTGCATTGAGGATCTGCACCTGCATGAGCCGGTTATTCTTGAAATCAAGAGTAAGTAAGTCATCTCTCTTGATCACATTGGTCAATTCATTCCATTCAATGATCCTTTGCCCGGTCAAACCAGGTAAAATGACATTGGACATTGAAACAATAATTAAATCTCCATTCTCTCTCCTCCTGAGATAGATCATCAACAAAACAAGTACGCCAGCAAGGATCGCATGGCTAAAAGCAACCAATGACAATCCCTTGCTCCAAAAGTAGACGGAGCCACCGAGAAACAGCATTGATTCTAAAAATAGCAAACCTAAATGTCGCGAAACCTGGTTCAGAATCTTTTTATAAAAAATGGCCGCAACCAGTATCAGGAGGAAAGAAATGAAGTAGACCGCAGAAAAGACCCAGTCTTTAATTCCGTTTTCAGGTATGTGCGAGAGATCAATAATAAAGATGAGTGCTACCAGGAGGTGAAGAACCGGGAGAAGTTTCAGCCTGTCTTTTTGTTTTACCTGGAACTTATACACAAACAATCAGATTATATGGATACAATTATTTCAAGCATCAGGTACGATACCATTCAGATAATTTTCAGCACGTAATCAGGTAATAGTGTAGCCGGGATAGAAATACTACTCTTATGAAGGGTTCGATTTCACCAACAAATTACAAAGTTTCCACAACACCCTGGCTCCTACGTTGGCGTCCCAATCTGACTCACCAACGCCGACTTCGAGCAGGTCAAAACCAATTAGCTGGCGCCCGCTTTTCAACACCTTACTAAACAGGTAAAATACCTGTTCGATTTCAAAGCCACCGTGCACAGGTGTCCCGGAGTGCGGGCAAAGTTTAGGATCAAGCCCATCAATATCAAAGCTTATATGCACTTTTTGAGGCAGCCTGCCAACGATCTCGTCTGCAATTTGCTTCCATGTCTCACCTTCATACAACCTGAATTTGATGTCCTGATCAAAATAAGTGGTGATGCGGTCATTGCTATTGATGATCTCAAGTTCACTGCCACTGTAGTCACGAACACCGATCTGCACAAGAGTTTTTAAATTCTCAATTTCCTGTAGCGCATTATACATGATGCTGGCATGTGAATAGGTGAACCCACTATAACCGATCCTTAGATCACAGTGCGCATCAATTTGCAAAATGCCGAATTCGTCGTGCTTTTCGGCAATGGCTTTGAAATATCCCAATGGCGTACTATGATCGCCTCCGAGCAAGGCTACCAGTTTGCCGCGGTTTAAAAGAACTTTTGTTTGCTCATAAACCCATTTGTTGAGATAAGCGCTGCCTTCATTCACATCCTTCAGTGTCTTCCGCATGAATTGATTGTCTTCAACTTTCTGTCCTCTTGAAATGTAGTCAATATACAGTTCCGCTTCTTTTCTCAAATAATCACTTTTCATCAAAAGCTTTTTATCCACTTCACGCAGAAAAAAACCTTGCCTCCATCCTTCGGGGTTTTCAGTATCAAAAAGGTCGATCTGTACACTCGCTTTACGGATATGTTCTGCGGCTCTTGCAGTACCTGCACCATAGCTCACAGTTACTTCCCATGGAACAGGTAAAATGACAAGACGGGCATCTTCTTCGGTAAATGGCAGACCAAAAATATTATTGTTAGGATTGCCGACGCTATTGGGATCAAACTGTGAAAGATCAGCCATAGTCAAAATTTGGGAAACGGGGTGCAAATTAAATGCCTTTATTATAGCGACAAAAATTGATTTTTATTGTGAGCCCATTTTTCCCGCCGTGCTTAACTTTAATCAATGAAAATCTTCAACGCACAGCAAATACGTGAATGGGATCAGTACACCATTAAGTATGAGCCTGTGTCTTCTATTGAGCTGATGGAAAGAGCAGCATCGCAATGTGTGCGGTGGCTGGAAGAAAATGACCTGTTGAATCTCCCTTTTAAAATTTTTTGCGGCAAGGGAAATAATGGCGGCGATGGACTCGCTATGGCCAGGATGCTTTCTCAGAAAGCATGCAATGTAGTCGTTTTCATTCTTGAGTTTGGGCATTTGGGCACCGAGGATTTCCAGGTCAACCTGGAACGCTTGCATCAACACGCAGGGATTGATATAAAATTCATTCAGACGGAACAACAATTCCCTTCGCTCGAAAATGGCGGGATCATTGTTGATGCGTTATTTGGTTCCGGGTTAAATCGCCCGCTGGAAGGAGTAACAGCCAACCTGGTTGAGTACATAAATAATTCGGGCTGTAAAATAATTGCCATTGATACGCCGAGCGGTTTACCTATCGATCATTCTGCAGAGGGAAAAAAGATCATTAAAGCAGATCACACATTGAGTTTCCAGATTTTTAAGCTGTCATTTCTTTTACCTGAAAATGCAAGCTTCATTGGCGAAGTTCACATCCTTGACATTGGATTACATTCCGAGTTTTATAATTCAACTGAAACCAGTTATGAACTGATCGATAAAAAAATAATCTCTGCGATTTACGAGCCACGAAAGCGGTTTGCTCACAAAGGAAATTTTGGACATGCGCTACTCGTCGCCGGGAGTTATGGAAAAATGGGAGCTGCCGTTCTTTGCGCAAGGGCCTGCCTGAGAAGTGGTGCCGGCCTAACTACCTGTCATATTCCAACAGCCGGATACGAGGTCATGCAAACCGCAGTTCCTGAAGCAATGGTGATGAGCGACTTCAATTCGTCGATCATTACGAAGGTCGAAGAAGATCTTTCAAAATTTACCTGTATCGGTATCGGACCCGGCATTGGAACTGCGACCGAGACAAGGAAAGTTCTGCAGGAAATCCTCGGAGCGTGTACAAAACCCGTTGTGCTGGATGCTGATGCACTAAATCTTGTTTCTTCGGACAAAAAATTATTGAAGAAAATTCCTGCAAACTCTATTCTTACTCCGCATC
>DASYSW010000188.1:0-8613 GCA_036002905.1 Chitinophagaceae bacterium | reverse complement strand
CGCGACTCCTCAATAAAGATTTCATTTGAGCGCTATCGTAATAAGCTCTCAAAAGGTCAATCTGCCGGGCAGACGGTAAGTCGGAAAGCCAGGTGCGATTGCATATCAATACTTGCCTTCTTTCCGCCTTTCCGGCTGTTTATATTTCTCATTGAGCACTGCAGCGAATCCCAATGGCGAAGTTCGCGGGCAGTTGACCGCGACTCCTCAATGAAGATTTCATTTGAGTGATATAGTAATAAGCTCTCAAAAGGTCAATCTGTAAGTCGGAAAGCCATGTGCCATTGCAGATCGATACTTGCCTTCTTCCCGCCTTTCGGGCAGTTTATATTTCTCATGGAGCACTGCGCGAATCCCAATGAAGTTCGCTGGCAGTTTTTTTCCCGCGGGTAGGTTTAACAATATAATGAATCAATTTTTTTTAACTTGGATTTCTTTTTGTAATACCCGGTGCGATGACCCGCCTCTCATTCTTTAGAAAAAATATTGATAGTTTGATCGCAGCCGCTGCCGGCTTTTTCATAATTTTTTTGTTTACACGCCACAGCGGAATTGGGGTTTGTCCAGATGGCGTGGTTTATACCACAGCTGCCGAGAACTTAAGGACGACCGGAAAATATGTCGACTTTACTCACGGACCCGTTGTCGACTTCCCGGCTTTCTACTCTATATTTCTTAGTGGAATAATGTGGCTTACCGGGTTAAAGCCGTTAGCCTTTGCTCCTTTTCTAAACGCCTTTCTGTTTGCAACGATCATTTATCTCGCCGGAACTATCATGGAGCAATTTGAGTACCGGTCAAAATGGTATAAGGCGGCAATATTAAGCTGTATTGTATTGAGTCCCGGCTTGCTTGAAGATTATTCCATGATGTGGTCGGAAACGCTTTTCATTTTATTTCTTTTGGTTTTCATGATGGCTATGTATCGTTACCTGCAGTCCCGATCCAGGAAGGCATTGATAATCGCAGCCATTATTACTTCTGTCGCGTGTATCACGCGGTACGCAGGTATTAGCATAATTATTACAGGTGGGATCATCATTTTGCTCAATAATAAAATATCACTACAGAAGAGATTGATAGATGGGATCATATTCGGAGCTATCAGTCCACTGCTACTCATCGTTAATTTCTGGCGCAACTACACGGTGAGTGGTACACTTACAGGCCATCGTGAGCAATCCATTACGCCCCTTATTACTAATATGCATGATGCTGGCATTGTGTTTTCAGACTGGCTTCCTTTTGTACATGACAATTACACTACTGCGATCGTTGTGGTCATTGTGGTTATTATGGGGCTGACTATTCTTTGCATCAGGCAACTGCTGAGAGATCACCGGGTATTTCGGTATGAGAGTATAGCGACGGCGTACGCGCTGTTTTATATTTTATTCATGATCATCACTGCCACTATTTCGCGGTTCGAAGGATTGAACAGCCGCTTTATGACACCGGCTTTTATCCCTTTGTTGTGGAGTGGGAGCTATTGGTTGGTTTCACTGTCAAAGCAAAGCAAAACCTTTGTAAAGAAATTTTCATTGGCGGCGTTTGGCATCTTCCTCCTGAGCAGCTTCCAATATAACCAGGTTGCTGCCGACGCGGAAACCTGGGACGGAGTAAAGGATGCGGGAATTCCCGGTTATACAGAAGATCAATGGACAAAATCTGAAACTGTTCAGTTTATTGAAAAAAACGAACTTCCATTCAAGAAAAATTATACCATTTACTCCGATGCTTATGATGCTGTGTATTGGTTTACCGGGAGGGCCGGAAAATTTCTGCCGGCCAGGGAATATAAACCGGCTGTGAAAGAATTCATGGAGGACCCGCGTTGCTACATGGTTTGGTTTAATGACGGTGTTAACTTCGACCTGGTCGATCTCAATTTTATTACTCGTGTAAAAAAAATGAAGCTTGTAAAGCAATTCAGTGACGGGGCTATCTACGAATACGGAGAGTAATGGCTGAATATATCGGGAAATCTCGGATTCACTATACTTTTTGATATTGGATATCTGATATTCGTTATTGTACAGTCTTTTAATTACCCCAATTCCTTTTATTTTTATGAACTAAATTCATTGCCATGAGATCTTTTCTCACTTTTTTTATTTTGTTGACTGTCACCACCGCCTGTAAACAAAAGGTGATATCGGGCCCCGAGCTGGAGAAAAAGCTGATAAAAACCATGCAGGATCACCTGGAAGAAACTGGCAAAAAGAATGCAGTCTATAAAGTTCAGGATGTTACTTTTTTTGCAGACAAAGAGCGCAAGCTTTACATCTGTGAATTCCACGTAAATGTGAAAGCCAGTGACGCCCACGTGGACACAACGGGGGTTATGAAGGCTGATATTCCAAATGATTTCAGCAAAGTATTGAGAAAGCAGTAGAGTTAATTAGATATTAGTTATTAGACATTAGTTATTGGGATATTTCAGATTAAACGTTCATGATTCAATATCAAAACCCAATACCCAATATCGAATGTCTCAACATGTCAAAATAACTGCTCCTGCGGAGGATGAAGTCCCATCAACCTTATATAGATAGTTGTTTGCGCCCTATGATGTGTTTGATGTTCAAAGGCTTTTAATAGCCATACATATCTTGTTTCTTCCCAGTTATAAAGCTTTACTTTTTCATTGAAACTGGTAGTCTTCATTTTTTTGATACCATCAATAACCAGGTTATAGCTTGCAATCACGTAATACATCACAGAATCCTTCGATTGTGCAGTTTTATTGTCTTGAAGCATTGGGTTGCTGATTATGTTAGGCTCTCCTGCGATAGGAGCGATAATATTTACATTGCTTTGGGCCAGGTGCAGCATTTGCTGCGCAAAATTTCGAATGCTGTCTGTTACTCTGAACGAATATTTATCCGCAGGAACGGTGTTGAGGTAATCAATTGTATAAGCTTTGGCCCTTTCCCAATCTTTTATAAGTTGTGCCCTTACTTCTTCATCCTTCAAAGTTTGCGCCCGGAGATTTAGAAGGGAAAACAGACTTACCGCTGCGGCTGCAATAATTTTTCTCATGGTAATTAATTTATGTAAGAAAAATCATCAATAGCTTCCGCTGAGCCAGGATTAGTGAACTTATAGGAGAGAGTAATTTAGGTATTAAGTATTAGATATTGGGATATTTGTCGCGAAGCGTTACTAATACAATATCCAATATCAAATCACTTTATTCCAGCACCTTTTCCACGATCTTATTGGTATGTTTATTTTTCAGGATCAGCTTCCTTGCGCCATAGTGTGTGACCTCTTCTTTTACCAGGTAGTTGTCTTTGTCATATTCTGTCAAATGACTGTCTTTTGTTACACCGGTTCTTCCCCGCCATACATCCAATTTCACCGGTTCCCATTGTTTGCTTTTTGCGGAACGATAAGCGGCATCCAAAATGCAATTCACGATATAGCCATCATAAAAATTTTCCTTTGGTTCCCTTTTTTGTTCCATGGCAGTAAACATATCCATAAACATATGGTTATAGCCCAATTCATTCAATTCATCGCCAATGGGAAATAGCCAGCCACTATTACTTTCGGCTTTCTCTGCTACATAGTTTGCTGCTTTCCCGGTTGTGAACATCTCAAACCCGGTGCGCAAGAAACTGTTGATCCAAATGGTGCCTTCAGTCCCCATTACTTCATCACGAAGGTCAAGACCTCCACGGAAAGTCCAGCTGACTTCAAATTGTGCAATAGAGCCGTTCTCATATTTTATGAGTGCGATCGCGTGATCTTCGGCATCGATGGGTTTTACCTGGGTATCAGCCCAGCACATTACTTCAACCGGCTTTATATCCTTTCCAATATAGCTGCGCGTGATCTCCACACAATGACAGCCAAGATCAAGAATACAACCTCCACCGGCCTGCTCAAGATTCCAGAACCAATCACTGTGGGGACCGGGGTGCGTTTCTCTTGACTTGGCCCAAAGTATTCTTCCCAATGCTCCATTCTTTACGGTTTCTAAAGCTTTTAAAAATTTGGGTGTGTACACAAGATCTTCCAGGTAACCGTTGAAGATGCCTGCCTTCTCAACTGCTTCGAGCATTCGTTTGGCCTCTTCACCATTTCGTCCCAGTGGCTTGGTGATGATCACAGCTTTTTTATGTTTGCAACACAGCATCACAGCTGATTCATGTAAATTATTGGGAAGCGCAATACAAACTACATCTACATCAGCATTTGTAATAGATTCCTCCATGTCGGTAGTCCAGTGAGGTACGTTGTAATCCTTTGCAAATTTTTTTGCGCTTTCTTCACGACGTGAATAAATGCTCACGATCTTATCCTGGCTCCGGTTTCCATGTAGTGAATCTGCGTAAAACCGTCCTATAAATCCCGAGCCAAGCATAGCGATTTTTTTCATTTTACTTAGTTTGTGGTTAAAGATTGTTCGCAGTTACAAGTTCCTGGTTACCGATAACTCGAAACCGGTAACCAGCATTATCAGGCGACTTCTGGCACAGAAACATTCTCCGGCACGCCCGCCACCTGTATTTGCCTTTTTTCTCTAAAGAATAAAATAAAATAGATGAGAACTCCGAGTGCAATGTACGCAGGGATAAACCATATACCTTTCCAGTTGTGTCCCCCCGCCATTGCATAGTTATCAACTACCCTGCCCGATATCTGTGTGCCGATAAACATTCCCAACCCATATGTTGCGAAAGTGAACAGGCCTTGCGCCGCACTTTTTATTTTTTCACCTGCTTTCTTTTCTGTATACATGTAACCGGTCACAAAAAAGAAGTCATAGCAAATACCATGTAAAATAATCCCCGCATATAGCATCCACATATTCGCATCGGTATTTCCATAGGCAAAGCAGATATACCGAAGCAGCCACGCCGTCATTCCCATCAACAGCATATTTTTTACGCCGATCCGGTTAAATAAAAAAGGAATGGCTAAAATGAACAAGGCTTCGGAAAATTGGCCCAGCGTCATCTTACCTGCTGCATTGTTCACTTTCAGTTCATTTAAAAATGGATTAGCCCATCCATAATAAAAAGAAAGCGGGATACAAACCAAAATTGCCGCGATGAAAAATATAAGATAGGGCCTGCTTCTAAATAACACGAATGCCTGTGTACCCAACGCCTGCGAAGCCGATGTCGCAACCCTGGCCTTTGGGGGTGTATTTGGAAGAATGAAGCTCAACAGACCTAACAGAACAGACACCCCTGCCGCAATCATAAATATATAAGTCGTGGGTTCCAGTTTCAAACCTCCTATGATTAATCCTGCCACGATCCAGCCAAGCGTTCCAAATACGCGTATCCAGGGAAATTGTTTTCCCGGGTCCGTCATTTGAAAAAAGGCAATGCTATTTGACAAGGCAATGGTGGGCATGTACAACAAAGAGTAAAATAATATCACCCAGTAAAAAGCGGCGTTGTTGGTGATCGTTGTTGCCAGAAATAATAACACGGCGCCGAGCAAATGCAACACTCCCATGATCCGCTGAGCCGCAAAAAACCTGTCAGCGATCATGCCAACAAAAAAAGGAGAGACCATAGTAGCAATAGCCAGCGCGCCATAAGCTGAGGCTACCTGCACACCCGATGATTGTAAATGGGTAACCATATATGTTCCCATGGTCACGTACCACGCACCCCAGATAAAATACTGGAGAAACATCATTATAGACAGCAGAACAAATTTGTTTGAATTCATGAACGTTGAATTAATAGTAAGCCTGATAGAATGATCGCATTTAGCCTTTTACCAGTTTCATGTTCACGGGATCCCAGTTGATGATCTTTTTTTCGAAATAACTATCGTTGCAGGCGAGGCAAGGCGCCGCGGCCCTGAAGCCAAATGCTGCATCCTCTACTACGGGTTTGCCGGTTCTGACCGAATCAAAGAAATTGGTGAAATGATCGAGATGATCACTGTATCCTGCCGGCGCTTTGAAATCAACATCGGGTTTCGTGGGTCTTTTCTTGTCGTCATCGGAATATTTTTGATTGTATGCCTGTGACAACGCATCCTGCATGGCTTTCGGATATGTAAAGACTGCATCATATCCGCCAAAACCGGGTGCCTTAGGCATGATGCTATGATGAACCGAAACATTACTTCCTTTCATTTCCATCACACCCTCTTCACCTACCAATTTGATACTTTCCTGGCCACCTGTACCGCTAACAAAATTCACTTGCAGTGTGAGCTGGAATGCGGGATGTTCTGGTGTTTCGGGATATTGTAAGATACCTGTCATTACATCCGGCACATCGCGCCCGTCTTTCCAATAGGAAAGCTGTCCTGATGAAAATATTTTTACGGGCCCTTTTGAGCCGGTGATCACATGTGTCCCGGAAAGAAGATGAACAAAAAGGTCACCTGCTACACCCGTTCCAAAGTCACGGTAGTTGCGCCACCAAAAAAATTTCTTGGGGTCGAAAGGAATTTTATTCATCGCTTCAATATACCTGTTCCAATCTACCGTTTCAGGCGAAGCGTCATTGGGCATTGTATACTCCCAGGCGCCAATCGCACTTTGCCTGTCGTATACTGCGTTCACCATATTTAATTTTCCGATTTCACCGGACTGGTATAGTTCCCTGGCTTTTGCATAACCAATACTGCTCACACGCTGGCTGCCAACCTGCATCACTTTGCCCGACGCCTTATGCGCCTGCACCACGTCAAGCCCTTCGCTTATTTTATGAACCATCGGCTTTTCGCAATAAATGGCCTTTCCTTTTTTTAGAGCTTCTTTCGTTATTCTCGCATGCCAATGATCGCTGGTGGCAAGGATGATCGCATCCACATCGCTGCGGTCCAATACTTCATGGTAATTCTTAGTGATGAATATTTGATCACCATACATTTCTTTTGCGTTCTGAAGCCGCCCTGTATATAGATCGCATACTCCGGCCAATTCTACACCGGGGACCTTTAAGGCCGTGGCAAGGTCACCATGGCCCTGGATGCCAAATCCAATTACAGCAAGCCTGACCTTATCATTAGAAGAGATTTTTTTTGAATATCTCAATATTCGTTCTTCTGCTTTTTCCCTGGCCGCTAAACTTGCCAGTGGACTGGCCGCCGTCAACAAACTAAGGCTGCCGATCTGCTGAAGAAATTTTCTGCGTGATGCGTGGGTATCCTTTGACATGCAATTCGTTTTTAAGTTTTAAGAAAAGGTTGGATTGTTAAACAGAAACAGGAAGGTACGTAATCATCACAAAAAAATCATTCCGTACAAAAAAACAAAAATTGGTAAATTGAGCGTTCATCAAATCAACGTCTATGCTTACCAGAAGAACATTTGTAAAAAACAGCACGCTAGCGATTGCCGGCGCAACATTGTTCTCAAAAAACCTTTTTGCTGCCGCAAAAGATAAAACGATTACGGGCGTACAATTATATAGTGTACGCGAAGACATGAAAAAGGATCCTGCGGGCACTTTAAAGCAATTGGCTGACATGGGTTATAAATATGTCGAGCATGCCAATTACGTGGACAGAAAGTTTTATGGCTATTCACCTGCTGACTTTAAGAAACTACTGGGTGACATGGGGCTGCAAATGAAAAGTGGTCATACAGTGATGGGTCAAAAGGCCTGGGATGAAACCAAAAATGATTTTACTGATTCGTGGAAGTATACCGTTGAGGATGCCGCGACTGTCGGACAACAATATGTAATCAGCCCGTGGCTGGACGACAAATATCGCAAAGACCTTGATGGACTAAAAGCCTTCCTGGCAGTATTCAATAAAAGTGGTGAGCTATGTAAAAGATCAGGAATGCAATTTGGCTATCATAACCACAACTTTGAATTTAATACCATTGTGGGTGGAATGATGCTGTATGATGTTATCCTGCAGGAGACCGACCCAAGGCTCGTGATCCAGCAAATGGACATGGGGAATATGTATGGTGCAGGCGGGCGGCCGCTGGAATTACTCCGGAAGTATCCCGGGAGATTTTTATCACTCCACGTAAAGGATGAAATAAAAAGCGAAAAGGGTGACATGAATGGCTACGAAAGCACTGTGTTGGGAACAGGGGTGATACAAGTGAAAGAAGTGTTGGATACCGCCAGAAAGCAAAACCCGGATACTCACTTTATAATTGAGCAGGAAAGCTACCAGGGCAAATCTCCCATTGATTCCGTTAAAGAAGATCTGGAGATCATGAAAAAATGGGGATATTGAACCTGAATCGTAACGTGAATTTATGTTGAAGAGCTAGGGCATACCCTGTCTCTTCAGTTATGTCCTGCCAAAAAAGAAAGTCCAGGTTCAGATTGACATATTACAATGCAAAGCGGGGTCCTGAGGACCCCGCTGGCGTTTCTAGCTCTTTTGCGCGCCGCGGCTAACCTTGTCTCCACCCCTCGTCATACCTGTGCCTTTTTATACGCTTACTCTTTTTGGGGAATAAAATATCATGTGCTGTTTCATAACCATGTTCTGACACTTGTTCGGCTTTCAGCTCGTCTACCACGTTTGCCCGGTGTCGGCGTCTGAGATAGAGGATGATTCCTGCAACTGCAAGCAAGCTAATTCCGGCTATTATTCTTTTGCGGTTCATTTAATTTTTTTAACTGAATAAAATGCAAATAGCATACCACCATATTA
>DASYSW010000187.1:0-5980 GCA_036002905.1 Chitinophagaceae bacterium | reverse complement strand
TGGATTTAAACGCAACAGACGAATGAGATCAATGATCCACTTTTGCGTGTGAATGGTAAATGAGCGGATTTTGCTCATCATTATTTAATGGATCACCGACCTTCAATTTTTCTAAATATTTGTCTGGCAAAATATTTGGCTCTCCATTGAAAACGTTGCCATCCGGCATGTAAGCACATGTCATTGCTCTTCGAAATCCACTGGTCATGTTTGCATTTGCGCCATGTACCGTGAGGCCATTATGAAAAGAGCAACTTCCCGCTTTCATTGGAGCGGCGACCGGCATGGTATTTTTCAATTGAGGGTAGACATCAAAAATGCCATCCATGTTTCTGCCGATGGTTATTTTGTCAAAGTTTGTTTGCTTGTGTGAACCGGGAATAAAAAAGAGACATCCATTTTCAAGTGTTGCATTATCAAGTGCCACCCATATCGAAATCGCATTGCGATCGGAAAATGACCAGAATGGAGTGTCCAGGTGCCAGGCAGTTGGGTTGGCCCACGGACGTTTGATCAATGCCTGGTCGTGCCAGATCCTGATGCCATCGACACCTGCTAACTGTGCAGCCATTTTCCCCAATCGCTCATCCAACATGATTTCGTTTACATCGTTATTGGTCTGCCAGAGATTGAGAAGCTGGTCAAATACCTTTCCAAAATAATCGGCGTCCTCATTAATGCCATCAGCTTCACCAATCCTTATTTCTTTACCTGGTATTTTTATTCCTGCTCTTTCTCTTACCGCTGCTGTAACTGATTTTCGCCAATGTTCAAGTTCGTCTTCTGACAAAAAATTTTCAACAACAAGAAAACCGGAAGATCGGTAGGATTCGATTTGTTCTTTTGTTAACTGGTGTTTCATACATGAGCCCTTTTAATTATCAAAGTAATTTCTGGACATTTCACTAGTGCAATTTACTGATAACAACCGTCCAGTCATTTCCACTATAGATATGATGAGCCTCAGAAAAATTTCCCATGTTCAACGCAAAGGAAACCTGCATCAGGCTATTTAGATAAAGCAATGGTTTATTTTTTGCCACGCTGCCGAATGTTTCAACATAGGGCATTTTGCCTTCGTATTTTTTAGTATTGCTATGATAGATCAATACCTTGACACTGTCGCCAATTTTCACATTGAGTTGCTTGAAAACATCAGCAGGAATATTTGTCCATATATTGCCGTATTGTATGTCCAGGATTGCAACGGTTCCCCTGATCTTTCCGCCTTCGAATTTTGCTTTCTGAAAAGCGATACTTACGACTTGGTTTGGCAATGCGGGCCCCACTTGTTCAAAACTGATGACACCGGCTGCCAGCCTCGCAGCGGTGTAGGCGTAGACATCCCTGCCATGAAATGTGTATGATTCTTCAGAGCCTTTTCTTCGATTTACCTTTTCATCGATTTCTCTCAGTTCCGCAATTCCCAGCGATTGAGCAATCAATGTAAGCGTGCCATTGTCGGGAGTTACGATAAAGTGTCCAGAATTTGTTTTTAAAACAACAGACTTCCTGGTTGTTCCTACTCCCGGATCTACGACTGAAACAAAAACAGTTCCGGCGGGCCAATATTGAACGGTTTGTTCCAAGCGATAGGCCGCTTCCCATATATTGAATGCAGGGATCTCGTGTGTGAGGTCAAATAGTTTCAGGTCAGTCGAAACACCCATAGCTACTCCTTTCATTGCAGAAACAGCTCCGTCCTTTAAGCCATAGTCGGTTTGAAATACAATTATCTTATTCTGTGCACAAGAGAATATTGTTGTTACAATAAATAAAAATGCACAACATCCGAACCGAAAACATTGTTTCATTTTATGAGAAGTAGTTATCGCCAAGTCGGTATCGCTAAATCTACCACGGAGGCCCAGAGTTCGCTAAGGGGTACGGAGCATTCTGTATGTTTCTTCGTGTTCTTAATCTCTCCCTGGTAAAAATTTCAATCAAATATTTTGATGAGCTTTTATTTACCAAGCTCCCATGCAACTTTTGCAAATAAGCGCAGCCCATTAAAACCCATTTGTACTGAATCCCATGGCCCGCCAGATTCATTATCGCCCGCCCACTTTTTTGCCAATGGATTTACACCAACATTAGGATGAACATTGAACAAATTATCTGCACCCACGAACAGCGTGACTTGTTTAGAAAACTTATATGAACCATAAAGGTCCATTACAAGTTTGCCATCAAAGTTGAATTGTTCCGGAACATAAACAGTAGGGTCCGCATCGGTGGGAACCATTGGATTGATACCAGTCTGGTTCGGATTGTCAGCAGTAGCATCTCCAAAACCTAATAAAACCACCTTTCCGTAATAAGTCAGGTGAGTGCCGACACCAAATTTGTCAAAGTTGTAATCGAGGCTGAGTGCAAATTTCTGCTTGGGTGCTGATGCAAGTAAGAACGCTTCTTCTCTATCGCTAAAGAAAGTTTTTTGATTGAGTTTCGTCCCACTTAAAGCAGGAGGCACATGAACGGCATCAATAGTCATACTTTGTATGTTGCCCGCAAGCAACACTTTAAGAGTTTTATTTCCCCACCTCTTGGAATAATCCGCAATGACATCCAATCCGTAGTTAGTAGTACTGACGGCATTAGCAAAGAACTGCACAGTGCTTACATCAGCTGGAATTTGCGAAGTGAACGAAGGCGGTAAAGTGGGATCATCCCTGCTAAACAAGCCGGATAAAACGATCCGGTCTTCTACTTTCACCATGTAACCATCGACTGTTATTGTCAAATTACTGACAGGTTTCCAACTGAACCCAAGACTGCTATTAACTGATGTTTCTTCTTTAAGTTCAGGAATGCCGGCAGCCCGCGTAATGGGATCTGTGTTACTGGCGATGCGCGATTGCACCAGTTGACCCCCACTAAACGAAGTAAGTGTATTACTGAAATTGATTTGCTGCAGAGAAGGAGCACGATAACCGGTACTGATGGAGCCCCTGAGATTAAAGTTAGGCGCCACCCTGTATCGTGTAGCCAGTTTGAAAGTCGCAACTGATCCAAAATCCGAATAATCCTCGAAACGAATAGCACCATCCAGCAACCAGTCTTTCGTTGCATTTAATTCTGCATCGACATACACACCAACATTTGATCTGTTAGCGGTAACAACATCAGAAGGACTAAACCCGGGAAAACCTTGCGAACCCGAAGCGGGTGCGGCAGAATCGCCAATGTTTGGATAATAAAGATTTCCCGGATGATAATTGTGATAGGAGCCTTCTTCTCCTTTGTAAATCTCATATCTCTCATACCTGTACTCTGCGCCGAAAGCCAGATTCAGACCGTGTGCAATAGTTTTGAAAGATTTGCTCAGGTCGAGGTTCAATGTACTTTGTAAAAAATTAAACCCGCCATCATCATAGTGATTAGGAATACCCTGGCCAATCCTGGACGCATTAAACGTTTTATCACCATAAAAATGGAAATCATTCCTTCCAATAGTATTGCTAAGATCCCAATTCCATTGTGAGCGTGTGGTCTTTTTTATTCCGAGTGCAAGCGATGCATCCTGGACGTGTGTTTGAATATGCGGGTTGAAATAAGTCTCGCCGTCATTGGAATGGCGGTAGATAGTGGGGGCATTGATCAAACTTCCATCAGCATTTGCGGGAAAACGATCAGGCCTTGCGCTGTAGTTACGCGTATAGGCGAACGCGTCTGAACTTTTATAGTTATAACCTCCAAATGAATAGAAGGTAATCCCACCATTTACAGCAGGAGGTAGTTCCATATTGTACATGATACCAAAAGCGGTCAACGATGCGTCTCCAAACGCCCTTCGTGAAGTATTTATATAGGGCAAATTATCTTTTTCCGTTTGCCAGTTTGTGGTATCCGTTTGACGATACGTCTTGGCCTGGGTTAAGACATCCGCGGAAATATCGAGAAACCCGCCGTGTTTTCCAATCGCCATTCCATTGTTGACAGAAAAAGTAAAACTTCCTCCATCTATCGCATTGCCTGAATAATATTGATTGCCTTCGTTGAAATTTCTGCTGTTGAATTTATGATCATAATATCCGCTCCAACCGGCGCTGGCCGACAAATGATTTACATCTTTTTTGAGAATAAGGTTAATAACTCCGGCCATTGCGTCGGAACCATATTGTGCACTGGCTCCATCCCGTAATATTTCAACGCGATCAACAGCAGCTTCCGGGAAAGCATTAAGGTCAACACCTGAATTACCTCTGCCCCTTGTTCCAAACAATGCTACGAATGCTGTTTGATGACGTCTTTTACCATTAATAAGAACTAATGTCTGATCGGGTCCCAGACCACGTAGTGTGCCCAAATCGATGTGATCTGCACCGTCGGCTCCTGTTTGTTTATTATAGTTGAATGAAGGAGCGGTGATATTCAGGACAGAAGTAAGATCCATTTTTGCAGTGGGCATGCCCGCCTGGTTGATCTTAATGACGTCGACTGGTACAGGTGTTGCGATTTTTGCCCGGGGAGCCCCACGCGTTCCTGTGACAACTATATCGCTTAGGTCTACGATCACGGCCTGCAGTTGCACCGTCACTTCGGTTTGATCGGTTAGCGTCACGGTAACGGTTGAATAACCAATGCTGCTTACTTCAAGAACTGCATTCGCAGCAGCCTGGATTTGATAGGTGCCGGTAGAATTTGTGTTCCCGCCTGTTCCGGTGCCTTTTATTTTAACAGTTGCATTGGGGATCGGGTCGCCCGTTTTTGCATCTACTACTTTGATCGTTACAGCAGTTTGCGAAAAGACAAGGAGGAAAAAAAAGTTGGCGACAAGAGCGAAGATCAATTTTTTCATCATAAACAGTTTAGTCAGGAAATTAGATACGAGTTAAATCAGCCCTGAAAGTAACGATTATGTTGGAATCGATTACTATTACAAGTCATAAGACTTATAACAGGGATGTTCAAAAATTGCGGCTTCGCGTGGTTTATGGTTACGATGACATGAATTGCAATGAATGCGAGGCCATCGTTTAAATCAATTTGTACTCTCCAAATTTAATACTTCGACAACACGATCATAATATGTTTTTGCCCGCTCATGAGTGCTGCCGATGCATACGACTCCGAGTTTTCCAAATTCGGACAAAGCACCTACGAGGTGGAACATAACGCCTTCCTGGGTGGCCCCATCAAACATAAGTGAATGAAACATGGCGATATCGATCAAATCTACTGGCGTAAGCCCTTTGTATTGGTCGCTGATAACATTGTCAGAAGCGAAGTAACAACGCCTGTTGCCACTCGCGGTTACGAACTCACCAGTTTCTCCGTAATATTTACCGTCCGTTAAAAATTGCAACATCAGGAACGGGTGTGTTGTGCCACCTTTTCGCAAATTGATCTCGATGGCATAATGTTTCCACGAGTCATCTTCTTGTTTGACTGAGATAAAATCCACCGCAAACCGGCCCAGCGCGCCTTTCTCTGCCAGTGTTTTCGCTATTTTTCGTGCCTCGGCAGCAAGGGAAATATTGTACTCTTCGTTTGCAGGGAAGATAGCACCAATAAAGATCTGTCCGTCTTCACCACCCAGTAATTGATCGTGTGTGCTGACAATGTCAATGCGTTTATCTGGATTGATAACACACTGCGCAGAGGGTGACGTTTTTATATCGCCTTCCAGGAATTCTTCCACAATCCCACCCATCAGAGCAAATTTTTCGAAGAACACGGCTTCACTCAGATCTTTCGCAACAGTACTTAAATTCTTGGATAGAGTCGCAGCAATAGCTTTTTCAAGCTTGTTAGTAACTTGCAGGTCACGATAATGATAGATTGCATTCCCATCACCGCTGAATCCTTCATTCATTTTTACGACGGCCTTTCGCAACCCGGGATATTTTCTTTTCAATGCAGCAAGTGCCGTGACAACATCATCCTTCGTTTGTAAGTCTTCGTATCCATCCGGTAGGTTTACACCGCTTTCACGAAATGTTTTTCTTCCGCCTGATTTGGATCCTTCATAAAATTT
>DASYSW010000186.1:0-1709 GCA_036002905.1 Chitinophagaceae bacterium | reverse complement strand
CCATCAACCGAAAGTTGCTATTGTTATTTTAAACTGGAACGGAAGAAAATATCTTGAGCAGTTTTTACCATCAGTAACAGCAACTTCATATAGTAACCATGAAATTATCGTTGTTGACAACAAGTCCTCCGATGATTCCATTTCATTTCTTGAGGCAAATCACCCTTCTTTACGGGTGATTGATTTGTCAACGAACTTCGGTTTCGCAAAAGGTTACAATGAGGCGTTAAAGCAAATCCAGGCTGACTACTACATGATCCTGAATTCAGATGTCGAGGTCAATTGTGACTGGATACAACCAATGGCGGCTTTGCTTGAGTCGGATAAAACTATCGCCGCTTGTCAGCCTAAGGTACTTTCTTACCGGAATAAGAAATCATTTGAATATGCCGGAGCCGCCGGTGGATGGATTGATAAGTTTGGTTATCCATTCGCGAAGGGACGTGTTTTCGATGTTTGCGAGGAGGACCATGGACAATATGATGATGTATCTTTTATTTTTTGGGTGAGTGGTGCCGCCATGTTCATACGGTCATCTGTGTTTCATGAGGTGAAAGGTTTTGATGAATATTTTTTCGCTCACCAGGAAGAGATTGATTTGTGCTGGCGGATCCAATTAGCGGGGCATAAACTCAGCAGTTGTCCCAAGTCGGTTGTGTATCATTTGGGGGGCGGGACACTCCCTAAGGGAAACACAAAAAAGACCTATCTGAACTTCAGGAACAACCTCATCATGCTGGCAAAAAATCTTCCATGGTCTCAGAAATGGTGGAAAATACCTTTCCGTATTTTTTTGGATACTGTTTCGGCTACCAAGGGATTATTTATGGGAGAGGGAGGCTATTTCCTGGCCATTGTGCGGGCCCATTTTGCATTTCTCAAATGGATCTTGCTGAAGCAAAACAGATCAGTGTTTCCCGCCAGGCGAAATAAAAATTTGCTTGGAATCTACCATCGTAACCTGGTCTGGCAGCATTTTGTAAAAGGGAAAAAGTATTTCAGGGAAGTTGTTAAAAACGGTTTTTAAATTTTTATCACGAACCATTATTTTTGCAACAAATTATTACCATGGACCAGAACGAATATCAGCAGGAATACCAGGAAGAGCTTCAAAAAGTCCACGATCGCGATTTCACACACAACTGGGTCTCTTCTTCTGCTTTTCTCTTTTATCTCCAGGTAGCCTGTATCATAGCTATGGTAGTGGGTGGAAGTTATATGCTTTACACAAAAAGGTATACGGGTAAACCGGAGGTGTCGGTTCCCGAAAACACTTTATATACACCCAAGTACAAATAAGAGTCAAAATTTTTTTCAAAGGTTTGCATTTATTATTTTTGCTGCCCTTTTTGTTCTTTGTAGATATGCGGAAGTAGCTCATTTGGTAGAGCACGACCTTGCCAAGGTCGGGGTGGCCGGTTCGAGCCCGGTCTTCCGCTCAGGTTCCCCCATGATGGGGGATTTTTTTTGAAAGATTGCCCTGGTGGTGAAACTGGTAGACACGCAGGACTTAAAATCCTGTGGGCCGCAAGGCCTGTGCGGGTTCAACTCCCGCCTGGGGCACACGAATTGATTGTAGTACTATATTATCAATTGTGTACGTAAAGGCAATCAATGGTGGGCTGTCCAATTAGTTGACCAGTTTCTCAGGCAAACGACTTTACCCTTCTTTCTGTGATTCCTATTTTGAAATTGACAGATTCCCAAGC
>DASYSW010000185.1:0-3805 GCA_036002905.1 Chitinophagaceae bacterium | reverse complement strand
TGATATGTCGTGCTTCAGCAAATAATTCTGGCAAAGCCGCAGTAATTCCTCCATAAGATTTGCTCGTTACGTTGCCGATGATCTGACCGTTTGTTGTATATAATGCCAATCGTGATTGGATGCGTATGGCAGTGGTATCCTGATTCGTGCTTATCGGAGTAAAATGCAATGCCGTTGCCAACTCGAAGTAGTCGTTCTCTTCCATCCGCCCGCCAACAGATCCCATACCGTTCAGATTCAGAGATCTGGGATATTCAAATCCATCGGCTGTGGCAATGCCTACCCGACCATAACTTCCGATTGATAAGTGTTTGTTAGTAGTGACCGGTTGCTGACCGGCAAGATGAAGGGATAAAAGAAAGAGCAGAGTTAGGAGTAACGGTGTTCTCATTACAACAAGATAATAATTTTCTTGCATCGTAAATGAGTTGGTCGACTCTGATTTAGGCTAATCCTTCACACATCTGAAACCCGTGTGACTCATTCCTGAATCGTAGGATGAACCTTGTCTGCCGCTGGGTTTGTAATTACTGCAATACATATCACTGCACAAATACGACCCTCCTTTTGATACATGCTTGATCGCGAGTTGATCATTGGGATCAAATGTTTTTGACGGGCCCTTTGGATTAGTGAGCAGATCAGGAAACCGTGCGAGTTGAAAATCTTCTGCGGCATACCAGTCTGAACACAACTCCCAAACATTGCCAACAACGTCAAATAGACCGTAGGCATTAGCTGGAAATGATTTCACTGGAGCTGTTCCTTCAAATCCATCATCGGCTGTGTTATGGTTAGGGAAAGATCCTTGAAAATAATTGGCCAGATATTTTCCATTTGGGTTGAGTTGATCGCCCCATGCATATTCTTTTGAAGTCAATCCTCCACGTGCAGCAAATTCATATTCTGCTTCTGTTGGCAAGCGTTTGTCTGCCCACTTCGCATATGCTTGGGCATCTTCGTAAGCAATGTGAACAACCGGATGATTTCCTTTTCCATCGATGTTGCTTTCAGGGCCGGCAGGATGTTTCCAGTTAGCTCCCTTCACCCATGTCCACCATTGCGTGTAGTCATTTAGCAAAACCGGATGATCAGGGGCAACAAATACGAGCGAGCCAGGCTGCAACATATCGTCTGGTGGTTTGGGTGTGTCGGGTGGAACGGATTTTTTTAACTCTTCCCAATCAACAGGCCGCTCTGCAATGGTGACATAGTTTGTAGCTTTTACAAATTCAGCAAACTGATTGTTAGTCACTTCAGTTTCGTCCATCCAAAATCCATTCACTTGAACGCTGTGAAAAGGAAGCGCGTCGTTGGTATTGCATTGCTCAGCACTGCCCATAGTAAATTGACCTCCTGGAATCCACACCATTCCCTTTGGTGCGTCAATCTGTGTGGTTTTGTTTTTTGATTTGGAACATGAAACACAGATTCCAATCAAAAAAAATAAAATGAGCGTTGGATATAAACTTCTATTCATTGTTATAGAGTGTGAATTGGATTAGTTGTCGGGAAAAATTTTCTTCCAGTCGTTCTTCATGCTGATCACTTGCCATTTATTTTTAGCAGCTTCCTTCAAAGATGCAGAATCCGATTCGCTATACAAAAACTCTCGTGCTTCATCATCGTGGTTAACGATCAACTGAAGAGACGGATATTTTCCTGCTTGACTAAATTTCGACATGGCGATGTCACCTTTCCCTCCTTCATTGCCACAAGTCAACACGGGATGTTTGCCAATGGCTAACTGAATCGCAACAGGTTTTCCAGTCTTGTCATCGAAATGATTCAATGCGGGTTGTCGATAAACTTTTCGAGAGCTGTCGGCAAAAACATATTTGAAAGATGTGCCTATAACTTGTTCAACTGGGATTCCATAGAAATCTTCGGAGATGCCTCTTACAAACTCTACCGTACCTCCTGTGCAGATGTATATTTTAAAATTGTTCTTACGTAAATAATCGAGTAGTTCCAATTGCGGTTGATAACGAATCTGTTTCACCGGAACATTCTTTCCTGAAAACACCGCTGTTGCAAAAAAATCTTTAACGCTTTGATCAAACTCATTCTCGGGCATGCCGGTGTGCGTAGCAATCATTAACTCAATCAAGAATTTTTCACCACCTTTTTCCATGAATGCTTTGTCGTGTTCCAACACTGCTTTGTAAGGCTGTTTATTTTTTAGCGCTGGATTCTTGTCTGTTATTTTTTTTACTTGATAAAAGGCAAAGAGCTCTTGAACATAAGGTCGTTCCGCCCACAACGTACCATCGTTGTCAAACGTAGCAATGCGATCTTTTACAGGAATAAAGTCAGAGCTTTCTTCTATTGTGATTCGAATTACATAATTGATGATAGCGCTTTTCACTTCTCCTTCATTCCAGGAAGGTAGAGGATCCTTTTGTGCAGTTTCGGTTCGAGCCTCTTCTCGCTTGCCACAGGAGAAAACAAACAGAAGAAAAAATATATGAAGCGTTAATGTTTTCATAGTTTAAAAAGTCCGGCAGAAATTCTGCCGGACTTTAAATCAGTTATTTCATTTTTTCTTCTTTGGATCAGGTGTTGCAGGAGATTGCGGTTTATTTTCATCGCGCAACATCGGGAAGTTATGTTGTAGTATTCCCTTTGCCTTTATTATCTTTAGCTCAGCCTCAATGATATTAGCAGGATTAAAACTAGGTGGAAACGCTCGCGGTGGAAAATCCTTGAACGATTCAGCGAATGCGCTCACATGCTCCATACCCATGTACATTATAGGAACGTGGTTCATCATCCAATCCCAGTAAGTATTTGAAGTAATGTCTGCTCTCTCAAACGGATCCTGAAAGAGGTTGTAGAACTTTACCAGACGTAGCTGTGTGAAAGGTTCGCCCCAAAGCGCCATAGTCCCTGGCATACGCTGTTCGGCAAAACTCAGCTTCCAATCTCCCACACGCATGGCTACCAGCAAGCCATCGTCATCAGTGTAATAGAAAGTTTCACGTGCGCTTTTCACGTTGTTGTTTTTGCCAACCGTTCCATTTACAGTCGTCAGAAACTTCGATTGATCAAATCCATCAAGATGTACTTTATAGGTGTGACCGTTGGCAGTATATCCATTCTTGCACTTGGCAATAATATCTGGTTCACCAGCAATCGCACAGAGCGTCGGGATCCAATCATTGTGACTCATGATCTCTGTAGTGACGGTGCCTGGAGCAACGTGCCCCGGCCAACGCACAAGACATGGCACACGGAAGGCTCCTTCCCAGTTTGTATTTTTTTCGCTGCGAAACCATGTCATGGCTCCATCAGGCCAAGTGTTCATGTGAGGGCCGTTGTCAGTGGAGTAAACAACGATTGTGTTGTTGGCAATACCAAGGTCATCCAGTGCTTTGAGAATCTCTCCCACTGTAATGTCATGCTCAATCATTCCATCAATGTACTCACTGTCGCCATGTGTATATTTTCCTCGATGTTCAGCGCGAACATGTGTGCGCAGGTGCATTCTTGTTCCGTTCCACCAGCAGAAGAAAGGTTTACCTGCAGCCTGTTGTCGTTTGATGAAATCAATGGCAGCAGCACTGGTCTCATCATCGATCGTTTCCATTCTTTTCTTTGTGAGCGGACCAGTGTCCTCAATAGTTTGTTTACCGACTTTACCAAAGCGAGGGTCCATCGTTGCATCATCGGTGGTGCTGGCTTTGCATTTCAACACACCGCGCGGTCCCCACTTCGCTTTAAAGGCTGGGTCCTTTGGATAATCGGGCAATTCCGGTTCTTCTTCCGCATTGAGGTGATAGAGATTACCGAAGAATTCATCGAA